>JADFGH010000078.1 GCA_022567775.1 Pseudomonadota bacterium
AGCGCGCGCCGGACGTTTCAGTGGAAGCTGTGAATGCGCTGGATAAAGAGAGCCTGCATAGCCTTGCGGGCTGGCTGGGTAACGGGCAAACCATTGCGCTTCTCGGCTCCTCGGGCACCGGAAAATCAACGATCACGAACACCCTCCTCGGACACAATCAGGTCGAGACACAGGACATCCGCGCCGGTGACGACAAGGGCCGGCATACGACGACCTCACGATCACTCTTTCGGCTCCCTGGAGGCGCGTGGCTGCTGGATACTCCCGGAATGCGTGAACTTCAACTCACCGACGTGCAGGCCGGCATCGATGATGTCTTTGCAGAGGTCTCGGCGTTGGCGAAAAACTGCAGGTTTGCGAATTGTGTCCATGAGTCCGAACCGGGCTGTGCCGTACGGCAGGCAGTCAACGACGGCAATATCGACGAAGCTCGTGTCAGTCGCTGGCGAAAACTGTTGCGCGAGGAAGCTCACAACCGCGAAAGCATCGCAGAGCGCCGCGCTCGCGGCCGGTCGCTGGGAAAACTGTACCGGACCATTCAGGACGAGAAGAAATCAACGCGGAATCCCTGATCCCGCCGACCATCATTCGTGAATTATCGGGAACAACCGGATACACTGCAGATCAGCCTGCCGGCGGGGGACAGGATCAGGATGAACAAGGCCTTGCGTGCGCTCCAGTACCTTGTCGTAGTTGCCATCGGCATCGGCAATGCACAAGCTATTTCAGCTCAGGAAGAACAAGAATCCAAAAAGCGATACGAAATTCGCTACAAGATGAAACTCAGCACAACACCCCCGGCTGAGCAAACATGCGAGGCACAAATTTACTTCACCTATCTTCAGAAAAACACCGTCGCAGTGGTCGATTCAACGATTGACAACACGGAATGTGATGCGTCAAGTGGCGATTACACGGTGCTGGTCAGGTTCAGGGACGAGAACAACGAAATACAGTCGCTGGAGTATCCAGAAACCTGGAGCCGCGATGATGATAAGGCAGTAGAGTCACGCAAAGAGTATTTCCTCGGCGACAATGTCGATCTGGTCACCGTCAGATCAAGAAAATTGCGATGTATTTGCGACAATGCAGGAGCGGAAGCGCCTGAGGAGTAGCAGTCAAGTTACGGGATCGGTGCGGACCGGTCCACTTAAGAAATCATTTGCAGGGGAATTTAGCTCATGGGTAATCTAACAAGACGGCAAATATTGCTAGGCGGCGGTGCAATCGTCGGTGCCGGGCTCGCGCCCATCATTCCGGCGACGACAGGTTCGTCAGCGCTTAAACTGATAAGTGCCGCACTGGGCGCCGACATTCCGAAACCGGACCAACTGATTCGGATGAGCGCCAATGAAAATCCCTACGGACCTTCCCGTGTCGCTTTAAAGGCGATTGCCGAAAACATTCACCTGACGAATCGTTATGCCGCGGATCCAACAAACTTGATCAACCTCGTCGCCAAGATCAACAACATATCTCCCGACCATGTCATGACGGGCACGGGCTCGAGTGAGATTCTGAATGTCGCAGGTATGCTAGTCGGCCTGCGGCAGGGATCAGTGGTTTGTGCGGACCCGACCTATCAGGCTCTCCTGCGATATGCGGCGAATGCCGGGGTTGAAATCATTCGGGTACGGGTTGCCGAGGGCCTGAACGCTGATCTCGAGGGCATGCGCAAGGCTGTGCGCAACGATACCAACATGATGTACATCGTTAATCCGAACAATCCGATCCCGTCAGTTATCGAAAAAAGCGCGATGAAAGAGTTCGTACTGGAGCAAGCGCAGGACCGCCTGGTATTTGTGGATGAGGCATACCACGAGTACGTCGACAATCCGGACTATGAGTCGATGATCGGCTTGATAGCCGCAGGTCACAACAACATCATCGTATCCAGAACCGCCTCGAAGATTCACGGTCTCGCGGGCATGCGGGTCGGATTCGGCTTCGCACATCCGGACCTGATCAATGAGATGAATATGCGCAAGACCGGCCAGCAGACCATTTTGGGGGAACGCGCCGCCTACGCCAGCTACCAGGACATGGAGTTCCAGGACTTCTCGCGACGCAAGAACAAGGAGTCACTGGCCATCGTGGAAGGCATGTGCGAGGACTTAGGGATTCGTTATGCCAAATCCAATACCAATTTTACTTTCATCGAAACCGGCATTGAAAACGCCGTGGTGCAGGAAAGGATGCTGGAACAAGGCATCCTGACCGGGCGGCTATTCCCGCCGTTCACGACCTGGTCACGCATCAGCATGTCCACACCACAGCACATGAGGTATTTTGTGCAGGTGTACAAGCAGCTTTTTGCCTAGGCAAGATTGGACCCGACCCGCGGCTGTCCCATCAAATCGTAGCCGGCGTCAAAATGACGTGATGTCAAGCCGCAAAATCCGACAATCGCGGCGGGACGTCGCTCCTACGGGGTGTTTCAGTCGAGAGGATCGCGGCAAGTTGCCGCTCCTAGACGTTCTTTGTAAGACATTGTTCAAAAAGGAAGCGAGTACCAGCGAGTCGAAACTTCCTGACTCCCCGGCACCCGCCTTACGATGCGCGGTTGAACAATCGATTGACTTAGCTGCTGTGAATTTGCGTCAGCCGCTCGTTATCGATATTTTCTACAGCGGCCGACAACGCCTCGCGGTAACACTGCCGCGTTTCGATCATGCGCTTCACTGTGCCTGAGATCTTCAGCCCGCGGTAGCCGCATGCTCGCTTTGATGCTTGTTGCAGGCGCCGGTACAAAGCTTTTGCGCCTTCTTGCTTTTCCAGGTTCAGATCCGCGTACGATACTTTGACCGATACGCCCTTGAGATTATTCCTGCCATCCGCAGATGCGATTGTCGGTGCACCTAGTGCGACGACGATGATTATGGCCAGGAGGCCCTTAAACAATTTCGACTCTTTCATGATTTCCTCTCTCATTTAGACACCAGATTATTCCAATTACATCGGTAGCCAACCAACCCACGGAGAACTCAGTAACCGCGTTTTTCCAATGTACTTGAGCTATAGATGCACCCTGTGAGGAAAACGTTGCAAACTTTTTAGTCGGAACTTTCTGTAACCAACAATTGGTTATAAGCGAGAACTCTGTAAAACGGCGCCTTTCGTCATTGCTAATCAGTATGCGGTGAGCGTATTGCCTGCCGCTGGCCCTATCTCGGCAGAATTCGGCCCCGCGAATACGATCGGCACTGATTCCATGCGCATGCCGGCGTTTCGTAAAACAGCGAAATGGAGATGCGGGCCACTTGAAAACCCGGTATTGCCCGAATCTGCAATGTACTCGCCACGCTCTACCTCGTCGCCGGGTTGTACGCGAATGGAATTCCAGTTCAGGTGCGCATAAACGGCGTGCGTCCCGTCATCGTGCAGGATACGAACGATGTTTGCGGCTGCCGCGTCACGGGCCGGATCAACACCGCCGCGAAAATTGGTGCTTGCTACCTCAAATACGACACCGCCTCGCGCGGCGTGAATATCGGTGCCGATCGGCATCGCGATATCCACAGCATAGCGGCTGTCCGCCGTGTTATGCGTCACGCCGACTGGAAACGCCTGGGTTATGCGGAAGTCATTGGCGATCGCAAAAGGCGCGCGATAAGGCTGTTGGGGATTGTGACGGCTCCTGGGATCGCCGAGTAAGGAGATAAACCGGAATTTTGCAGCCGGCTCCTGGCCATCCCCGATCGCGGGCAGCGCCAGCAGTTTGAACTCACTCCGTGGATCGACAATCCACCGCATTACCTGGTCTGCGGCCGGATATTGAATATTCGTGAGTTCGTCGAGTGCGAGCACCACTTCGACGGGCGCGTAATAATCGTTACGCGCTATGAATTGAAATTCGCGCTCCACGAGGCGGGTGGTAATGGTTACCGTCGGCGGCCTGGTGCCAGTCGGCAGCTCCCGAATTTCGACAGTCTGCTCTTCCGCCGGCGGCCGGTCGCTGAAGATCCAGTCGCCGTTTTCATCCTGGTACTTGTACAGCGCCTGGCCAGGCGCAGCACCTGTAATAATCAGGACTGTGATCGCGAAGGTAAGATGAACGCCGCTGATGCCGATACCAGATCCGAATTCGCTAACCGATTTCTGCGCGCCGCCAGCCATCGGTTGTTTTTCGGATTTCATAGGCGGGCCAATACTGGGTATCCAGCTTCAAAGTGATGACTTGAACTGCACCATTCCAGGTGACCGTCTTCAAGCGCACAGACGTTTGATCCTCTTTACCGGCAACCGCATCAACAAATGACTGCAAGTCCGGCGTATCCGTGTCGTCTACGGCTACGATTCGGCGGCCAGCCCAAAGTCCGTAGCGAGTTGCCGGCGAACCGTAACTGAAAAATGCTACGTAGACGCCGGTGGCCTCGATGCCGCGTTGTGCAGACATCGCACGGTGCGGGTCCTGGAGCAATGCACCTGCCCACGATACTGCCCATTCGATGCCGACACCGTCCAGTGCAACGGTCTCAATTTCGAGGTCCAGCGCCTCTCCGTCCCGCCACACCGTGACATCGACCTGGGGCTTTTGCACGGCACGTTCGAGTTCGCGAAACGTCGTGACGATTTCATCGTCAATTGCCAGGATCATGTCACCATTCTTCAGCATTGCTGCGGCAGGGGCGCCTGCAACCAGGCGCGTAATACTCAATGCACGTCGCTTTCCTGGATTATGCGCTTCGAGTTTTTTGAGCCAGCTCTCGTCGACTCCCAGCTTGCGGGCCGCGAACAATGGCATATAGCCGAGCTCCAGTTCCAGCGAATAAACCGGCTGTCCAGAATGGACGACTTTTACAAACTCATCAAGCAGCTCACTGGGGATACCCCGGTTGAACTGCCCCGAATCGCCGCCGGTCTGGTAGGCGAAGCTGGCCCACTTGGCCACGACTTCGCCTTTTTTATTCACGAGCACACCGTCAAAATCCGTCGGCGCATTGACCAGCGCAATCGTCTCGAGGTTCGAGTCGCGAAAACGCATCGTTCGTGACAGCGGCAGGGAAATTACTTCAATGGACGACACCGTACTGGCCTGGTGCACAAGCTGGTGGTCACCCTTCAATCCAATAACCCAGACATCGTCCCCGGCTGCCAGTTCCTCGGTCGAGAATTTCGCAGACCTGGCAGGCGTGTCGCCAATCAGCTGCGGATCGTAGCTAACAATTGCGAGATTGTGCAGAGGATGTATGTACTCGACCTTGCCGCTGACCTGGAGAGACCCGGCAAAAGTGATAGTGACATCTCCCATCGCAACGGGAACCGTATTTCTGTCAACGATAACGTGGCCGCGCCCGGCATCTACTATGAGGCCGGTGCCATAATAATGCCGGTCCGCAACACCAGATACCGTGTAGGGCAGGTCAAAGGTAACCATGACCAGCGACGGTGCAACCGCGTTTACGCGCGGGTCGCCGTTCCGAGTGAACCGGGTGCTGCCCGACTCGGGCGGCGACGGTTCGGGACCTGCATCGAGATCCTCACACGGCCAGACACCGCTCTCATCATCGCGTACGCAATATCGCGCCGGAAACCACGTGCGATCCATTTCGACAGACCGCACGATACTGTTGTGGGAGTCTTCAATAGTATTGTAACGGAAGGTCGTTCGGTCGCCGTCGGCCAGTTTGGCGAGCTGTAGACGCAAATCGGCAATGCTGTTGACGACCTCCCCGCCCACCTCGGTGATCACTGCTCCTCGCGGAATGGCGGCTCGTGACAGAACATATCCGGGATTCGCGACGTAAACACCGCTGATCGGGTGGTTATAGTGACGGGCCTGCTGATAGGACAAATCGTTGACAATCGCATCACCGAACTCGAGAAACTCGTCGGGCGATATTTCATGCAGGTCAGTAACCTGTAACTTGTGCCTGATGGTGCGACCGCCGCGCTCGATTTCGATCGTCACGTCCTCGCCGACCCTGCCATCAAGAATAGCTGCAAGCGGGATGAATTCGATGATGAGCTCACCGTTGACGCGAACGAGGATGTCCCCCGGCTCGATTTTTCCGGCCGCCGGGGATTCCGGAATAACCTGACTCACAGTCAGCATGCCGGTCTGATCAGGATAGGCGGAACGGACCAGTTCCTCCGTTTCCGTGGTCAGGCCGAGACGGCGCAACTCATCGAAGGTGCTTCGTTCAAATACAGTTTGCAGCGTTCCGCGTGTGACTGCGTCGTTATCCTGAATCAGTCGCAGTGCCCGTGCGATGCGATCCAGCGGCAGGAAGAAGCTGCTGGCAGCGTTGTTATTGCCACCGGCATTCAGTGCAACTACCTCACCGGCGATATTGATAACGGGAGAACCCGATGATCCGCCGGAGGTGTCGGAGGCTGCCTGATAATAGAAAGTGTTGAAGTCGTTGTACTTGCCGCGGCCGTAGTCCGGTGCCTTGCGGTCCAGCCGTGCGATGGTGCCGGCAAGGATTGACAGTTTTTCACCGGCGTCGTTGCCGACCACGCGAATTTCGTGGCCAATGCCTGCGGCGCCCGGCACCAGCGGCAGCTCCGCCGGCTCCATGTATGCGAGATCGTCCGGGTTATAACGGAAGAAGCCGAAATCATGGACAGGATCGCGGTATATCGGTGTCAGCCTGACTTCCTCGTTATTCAGGAAAATTGCCTCGGCGACGACCGGCCCCGGTGTGACGACGTGCCGATTGGTCAGAATCAGGCCACGCTTCGCATCAACAACAAATCCCGTTGCCTGGCTCGATGAGTTCCAGCCGGTGTCAAAAGCCCGCGTGCTATCGACGCGGATCGAGACGACACCGGTCGAGATCCTTTCGAGTGTTCCAACCCACTCTGGTTCCTCCGCCTGCACCAGGGATGCAAAGGTGAGTACATACAGCAAAGCTGCGCGAGGTATTTTCTTTATCAATTCACTCTTCCGTGCAAAATCAGGGCAGCGTCCGGTTTTGTCGCACCCACAACTCCGACTGATTGCCGCCACCGCGGTTCCCCCGGGTTGCCGATGCAGCAGCCGGTAATGGATGATTATGCCGGAAAATGTGCCCGGTTTAGGGTGCGGCAGGCCGCAAAATTGCACTTGCAGGTCAGGATACGGGTTTCCACGCCAGATCGAGATGTCGGGCGGCCCTGACGTCGTCCAGCCGGCGCACCGGCGTGCTGTAAGGGGCACCCCTGACGCGCTCCGGATCCGCTTTTGCCTCTTCGGCGATGGCGATCATGGCATCGATGAAGTTGTCCAGCACCTCCCGGGTCTCGGTTTCGGTCGGCTCGATCAGCAGGCATTCCGGCACCAGCAGGGGAAAATACGTTGTTGGCGCGTGAATGTCCTTGTCAAGCAATGCTTTGGCAAAATCCATCGTGTTGACGTGCAACGTTTTTGCCTCTTTCTTCAAGGTCAGGATGAATTCATGGCTGGCGCGCCGATTTGGGAACGCCACTTCGAAACCGGCGTCTTTCAGACGAGCCATCAGGTAATTCGCGTTCAAGGTCGCGTATTCCGCGATGCGCTTCATGCCGTCTTTGCCGACCATGCGCATATACACATACGCTCGCAACAAAACGCCGGCATTACCCATGAAGGCGGACAGCCGCCCGATACTTTGCGGTAAATCGTCCTCGGTAAGCCAGTCGTAGTACGCAGAACCATCTTTCTCGCCCCTGTCGACAACTTTCCTAACTATGGGAACCGGCAGGAACGGTTTCAGGCGCATACCAACACCCACCGCACCGGAGCCCGGCCCGCCACCGCCATGCGGCGTCGAGAATGTCTTGTGCAGGTTGAGATGAATGACATCAAAGCCCATGTCACCCGGGCGGACTTTGCCAAGAATCGCATTGAGATTTGCGCCATCGTAGTAAAGCAATCCGCCGGCATTGTGAATGATATCCTGAATTTCCATGATCCTGCGCTCGAAGACACCGAGCGTGGATGGGTTTGTCAGCATGATGCCGGCGGTGTTGGGCCCGACCGCTTTCTTCAACGCTGCGATGTCGACGTCACCTTCTGCATCGGTCGGGATTTCCCTGACGCTGCAACCGCACATCGTTGCCGTTGCGGGATTTGTGCCGTGCGCTGCATCCGGCACGATGATCTCGTCGCGATTCTCATCGCCGCGTGCGATGTGATAGGCACGAATCATGGCGACACCGGCAAGTTCTCCCTGGGCGCCCGCCATCGGTGTCAGCGACACGGCCTGCATGCCGGTTACCGACTTCAGCATCTCCTGCAATTCGTACATGCAGGCAAGAAACCCCTGGCCATGGCTAACCGGTCCCAGGGGATGCCGCTCCGCAAATCCCGGTAACAGCGCCAGCGCATTGCAGGCGCGCGGGTTGTACTTCATCGTGCAGGACCCCAGGGGATAGAAGTGTGTATCGATCGAGAAGTTTTGTTGTGACAATCTCGTGAAATGACGGACTACCTGTAACTCGGAAACCTCGGGCAGCGTCGGTACATCATCACGCATGTATGCGGCCGGAATATCGGCCTCTGCTATATCGAGCGGCGCCTGCGCGAACGCGCGCCGGCCCGGTTTCGAGATGTCGAAGATCAGTTGTTCGCTCATGGGGGCTCCTTCTAGATCTCGAGATCAGACGAATCTATTGTTATGCCAAGCGCCTGGCAGGCAGCAATGTAGTCCGGCTCATCGCCAATGTCCTCGATTTGTTCACGGTACACGAGCGTATTATTTTCATCGAGCACGACTACTGCCCTCGAGAACATGCCGGCAAGCGGTCCTTCAACGATCTGCACACCGTA
>JADFGH010000079.1 GCA_022567775.1 Pseudomonadota bacterium
TGCCCGAGACAACTTGCGTTATGCCTCTCGTTCCACAAAACTAAAATGTCGTTGCAACTCAGAAGGAGACCACCATGGCCCTCGCAGAAATTGTTCAGCGCGGCTGGGATGCGTTTGCTGCCAGTGACATGGATACACTGGTCGCGGACTATACCGAGGACGTGACCTTCGTGATGCCCGGTCAGACCGATATACACAAGGGTATCTCTGATTTCCGCGCCGCCCTCGAGAATGTCGCAGTGCCTTCCGGTTTCGAAATCACCAATCTACGGCACATCGAAGGTGATGGTGAGGTCGTGACGATCTGCGCCTGGAAGTCAGACAAGATCGAAGCGTCCCAGCTCGCTGCGCTATTTCGGTTCCGCGGTAACAAGATTTACGAAGAGCGCTGGTTCATGGACACCGAGCAATGGAAGGGTGCTTTCTGACCTGTGCGTGGCGAATTGCTATTTTGTTGCATAAATCAGTGTGTGTCTGACGTCAGCGCATATGCAGTTTTTGCGCCCTACGACCAGAAGCGGCTTGAATTGTAATTCGCACCCAACAGGTCCCGATAATCTATGTCGTCCGATTTTATTGCAAGTTTTCAATGACCGGGCACCCTCTTATCCATGGCCCAGATATTCTATGTTCGGTCCTCACCTCCACTTTTCGGCCCAGGCCGTGATACAACTGGAAATCGCTGGGCTCGCCAAAAGCTCTCGGCGTATCGGTTGAAGGGGCAACGATTACGCATTGCACCGCCTGACTGGTTGATGTGATTCATCCTTGCTAAGTCTTGGCCGCAATTTCAGTCACGAAATCGACCGCGGAAAAGTGCAAACCGCTCGGTTAGGAAGTCAAATTCAAGGATCGACCGGGTACACTACCGCCCTGTTCGGGCGCAGCGAGTAAGCGGCAGTTGTGCCCTCTGCGTGTAGGCGCGGAAGTCTTGCAAGAATGCGGTAACTAGCGTACGGGCTATGTCAAAAGCACTAAAAAGGTGTGTGGAATTGGATCGTTACGACTCGATCATAATTGGGGCGGGACATAACGCATTGGTCTGTGCTGCTTATCTGGCGCGGAGCGGCCAGCGCGTATTGGTGCTCGAGGCCGCTGACACACCAGGCGGGCTTGGCGCCAGCCGCGAATTCCATCCCGGTTTTCACGCGTCTGTCGCACACACAATCAGCCACTTCCCTCAACAAATAGTCAGCGACCTCAAACTTGCGTCACATGGCTTTGAGACATCATCGAGCGCGTTGCCAACAGTCGGCTTAAGTCTCGACAAGAAACATGTCGTCTTGCAACAGAATTCTGTAAGCGGCACCAGCGCAGACGATGCGGACGCCTATCAGAACTATTCCCGACTCATGCGCCGTTTTGCCGCTGTACTCAGACCCTTCTGGCTAAGGACGATGCCGCGTATTGGCAACAACAGTCTCGCCGAAATGATGACCTTTGCACACATTGGACTCAACATTCGCCGAATTGGCAAGAAGGATATGCAGGAATTTCTGCGCATTGTCTCTCTTCCGGCGCGTGACCTTATGGATGAGTATTTTGACAATGACATTCTCAAGGCCACATTGAGCTGGGATGGACTCATTGGTTCAAAACTCGCGCCGCGATCACCCAATGGTGCAGTGCTCGCGATACTCTATCGCATGGCCGGGGAATCCAGGGGTGTCCACGCCATTCCGGCGGGCGGCGTCAACGGCCTGATCGAGTCGTTATGCACGTCGGCTACGACATCGGGTGCTGAAATCAGAAACGCAACAACAGTCAGTCGTGTACTGATCGACAGAACTGATAACGGCCTGAAAGCGATGGGCGTTCAACTGATCAATGGAGAAAAAATTCAGGCTGACAACATTGTCTCGGCCACTGATCCACAAAGAACATTTCTTGACCTGGTCGGCGTCGAACATCTGGATATCGGCTTCACGAATCGAATTCGGCGACTACGTTGCGATGGCTATGTCGCAAAATTGCACCTCGCACTGAATGGATTGCCGGACTTCAATGGACTCGAGCGGCCCGACGGCCGAATGATCATTGCGCCGAGCATGGATGCCATTGAGTTCGCATTTGACGACGCTAAATACGGCGAATGCCCGAACCAACCGGTTATGGAAATCGTCTTGCCGAGCGTGCACGATGCATCGCTTGCGCCGGACGGGCAGCACGTGCTGTCGGCTCACGTCATGTATGTGCCGTATCGACTGAAGGAAGGATGGACCGATGCAGCTCGTGACCTGATCTGCGATCGGGCCATCGACACGATCGCTCAATATGCGCCACGCATCCGCGAGCATATTATTCATCGTGAGTTTTTGACGCCGTCGGACCTTGAGCAAAACTACCGTGTGACGGGCGGCCATTGGCACCACACCGAATTCGCGATGGATCAATTGCTCATGATGCGGCCAACTTATGAAGCCGCGCAGTACGGCACGCCAATTCCGGGTCTGTTCCTGTGCGGTGCAGGTTGCCATCCCGGTGGCGACATCATGGGTGGCGCAGGACACAACGCCGCGCGTGAAATTCTGCGATGAATAATTACGACGCAATCATAATCGGCGCAGGCCATAACGGACTGACGAATGCCGCCTACCTGGCGAAAGCCGGACTGAACGTTGTCGTGCTTGAGAAGAACGACTATATCGGTGGCGCATCTGTTTCGCGGGAACTTCATGAGGGCTGGATTTACTCGAGTTGTTCATATGTCTGCAGCATGATGCGGCAGGCGTTGCACCGCGACCTGGATCTCGGTCGGCACGGCTTGCTACTGGTGCCCTACCTCGGAACCGTCAACTTCGGTGATGCGGGAGAGAGACTATTTACCTATCACGATGAAGAGGCAGCGCACCTTGAACTGAAACGCCACTCACCGCACGACGCCGACGCGATGCATCGCTTTCAGACCGACCTGACACGCTACTCGCAACTCATTCGCAAAACTCTGCTACGCACGCCGCCCGATCCGACCTCCTTTCGGCCGCGGGATATCCGTGAGCTCCTTTATCTCGCCAAACAAGTCTGGGCTTTAGGCGAAAAAGAAATCTACGAATATGTCCGCTTTTTCACGATGAGCGCGGCAGAGTATCTTGAAGACTATTTCGAGAACGACATGATCAAGGCCGCGATGGCCAGCCCGGGCATCATCGGAACGGCACTTGGTGTTTACTCGCCCGGCTCGTCGTATATCCTGCTGCATCACGTCATGGGTGACGTCGATGGCAGCATTGGTGCGTGGGGTCTCGCACGCGGTGGAATGGGCGCCATTTCAGATGCCATTGCCGGTGCGCTGCAGGAGCACGGTGGAGAGATTCGAACCAACGCAGGTGTGCAACAGGTGCTGGTGGAAAATCGCAAGGCCGTCGGCGTCGTACTCGAAAACGGCGATGAAATCAGGGCGCGCGTTGTCGTGTCGAACCTTGATGCAAAGCGCACGTTTACACGCATTATGGATAAGAACGACTTGCCGGAAGGCATTTACGAGAAAGCCTGCAATTTCAAGATCCGCGGTTCGTCCGGCAAGGTCAATATTGCCCTGTCAGGGATGCCGAAATTCACCGGTGTACCAGGGAACCGCTACATTGATCGCGGCGGACAGGGCTTCACCGGTTCATTGGAAACCATGGAGCGGGCTTACGATTGCTGGAAGCGTGGCCGCTGGTCTGATGATCCGTTTGTCGAATCAGTCATTCCGTCGGCCTGGGATCCGACCGTCGCGCCTCCCGGGCAACACTGGATGTCGAATTTCGTCCAGTACTGCCCGTCTGATCTCGCCGAGGGGCCGTGGACAGCGGAAAAACGCGATCTATTCGGGCAGACTGTTGTCGACAAGATTGAACGATACAGTCCGGGGTTCAAGGACCTGATCGTACACATGGAGGTTCGTACGCCGCATGAAATCGAACAGGAGATCGGATTGACGGAGGGAAATATTTTCCAGGGAGAACTCACGATCGATCAACTGTTTTTCAACCGACCATTCCCCGGATATGCGCAATACCGCATGCCCGTCAAGAATCTCTATATGTGCGGATCATCCACGCATCCAGGCGGAGGTGTCTCCGCCGCCTGCGGTGCAAACGCAGCCCGGGAAATACTCATGGACTTGCGACGTCCCAATACCGTTCCTGATGACGACTTCTACGACGAATGATTTATGAATACAACTGACCCTTACGCCGGCGAACGCCTGAAACTATCTCCTTTCCATCCGAGGCAGCAGGCGTTGAACATTCGCGACGCCTGGTCGGCGTGGAACGGTTACAAGTTCGCTGACTACTATTACGACGCGGAGTATGAATATTTTTGCGTTCGCAATAGCTGCGGTACCTACGATATCTGCCCGATGCAGAAATATGAAATTCGTGGTCGTGATGCCGAGGTGATGTTGAACCGGATGGTTACGAGGGATGTTGCGAAAATCAGGCTCAATCGTGTCGCCTACTGTGTTTGGTGTACCGACGAAGGGCGCATGATTGACGACGGAACGATATTCAGGCTGGCCGGCGACAAGTTTATGCTGACCTGCGGCAGCCCGTGTAACGCATGGCTGGAAAAAAGTGCATTTGGATTCGATGAAGTCAGTGTCACGGATGTGACTGATGACTTGGCTGCACTCTCCCTGCAGGGACCAACGTCGTGCGCCGTGCTGAAGAACATGGGGCTGCATGGTATCGACACCGCAAAGCCATTCGACATTATGTACTTTCCTTTCCATGGCGACACACTCATGGTGTCGCGCACCGGCTTTACCGGTGATCTCGGTTACGAACTCTGGATTCAGCCTGCCCTCGCCCTCGAGCTGTGGGATGAACTCTATGCCGCGGGCGAGAATTACGGCATTCAACCCTACGGTGAGGCTGCGACCAATATGGCCCGGCTTGAGGCTGCGTTCATTATGCCCGCGATGGAATTCAATGAAGCGCTCAGGACCGTGCACTTTGAGCATGACCAGACGCCGTTCGAACTGAACCTGGGCTGGATGGTCGATTTTAAGAAGCCACATTTCAGTGGTCGACGTGCATTGTTGAAAGAAAAACAACGCGGATCGAAATATACGCTGACCAAACTCGATATCGAAGGCAATAAACCCGCCGAGGGCTCCTACATCTATAAGAACAAGCGCTGCACGCGGGAAATTGGCTATGTTACCTCGGCCATGTGGTCACCGGCGGTTAAGGCAAACATCGCGCTGGCAATGATTAAGACAGAGTACCTGCAAGGTGAACTGTGGGCGGAAATTTACTACGAAAAGGAACTACGCCAGTACAGCCGGGTGGCCAGGTGTACGCGCAAACAAAAACCCTTCTGGGCACCACCCCGCGCACGAGCGACGCCGCCGCCTGATTTCTGATTCGACCTCTCTCGTAAGCTCGAGCCGTCATGCGGGCGCTGGTTAATGTCCCGCAATCCGCACAACCGCAGGTATTTGCGGGCCTGAATCGCCGCATGACTGCGCCCATATCGACCGGCAATGACATCTCACGAGACCTTGCGCTAGGATGTATGCTCATAGGTCGGATGTCGGGGAGACTATGATGCGCGCGACAGAATTTGTGAAAAGCTATTTTGACGCCTGGAATCAACGCGATCCCAGGGGCGTAGCCGATCATCTCACTGCTGACGGGATCTACCGGGATGTTCCGGAGAATTTGCAACGGTCGCACGACGAATTGATTAGCAGCCTGAAAGATTTTTTCTCCAGGTACCGGCATCGGTATGAGCTGATTGGGGAAATTCTGAAGAGCGGAAACACGATCGCGTACCAATACCGGTGGCGTCCATTCGAGAACACCGGGAAAAGCGAATCGTCAGCCTCCTATCGCGGTGCAGAATTCATGACACTGCATGGCGATGCTGCGATGACGATTACCGACTACTACGACATCCCCGTCGAAACGCAAGGGCTCAAGTATGCGAAGTCCGGACTGACCAGCGAGCAATTACTCAAATACAAGCAACGTCTCGATCAGATAATGCGGTCCCAACAGGCATACCTCCAGTCCGACCTGACGTTACCAAGACTTGCGATGGCCGTTGACTGTTCGGTCAACCACTTGTCACAGGTCATCAATTCCGGTTTTGGCATCAGTTTCTTCGATTACCTGAACCGTTATCGGATCGAATACGCCAGAGAGCTGCTGGCAACGCTCGACGGCCAGAGCAATGCCATTTTGAATATCGCATTTACGGTCGGTTTTAATTCAAATTCAGCGTTCTACGCCGCGTTCAAGAAGTACGTCGGGAAAACCCCCGCCCAGTATCGTCGAACCCGGTTAAAGGACCCCCACGGAGGCAACGATCACACTGCCTGTAGGGCGGAGCGCATCGCCCGCGACGTTTGGTAAAAACGACTGCACGCGATTAGTTAGATTGCTGGCTGCAGAGCCCGCTTTTTTGTCCACGCCGCCATGCGTACCGCCCAGGATGCAAACCCAGCCCAGTAATACGTATAGTCGATGACCTGGATGTCCTCATAGTAAAATAGTTCGAACCAGTAAGTGCTCCAGACAACGCCCCAAATAAAGTAGATCCCCCCCTTGTGCAGTATTTTCCACTGCCGCGCGCTCAGTTGACTGCGCCCGAATCGGAATGACGTTACCACCATCGCGAAGAGCAACAGATAACCGGGTAGTTGCTCCGCCAGATCAAAGTAATTGTAGGCTTCCTCAATGTAATAGTCCCAAAACCCAATAACCATCCACAATATGAAGAGTAACTGCCACGCCATGCCAGCCGCGAAACAAAGCCCGATGATGCGACGATTTCGAAGCAGCCACCAGCTCAACGATCCGGGAAAGATGACGACGAGTGACGAGGCAGCGAACGCAATAAAGAGCCACGGAACAGCAACGCGAACCGAGAACTGAATCATCGCCGAGACACCCAACGGGCTGGCCAGATCGACATTTGTCATGGTCATTGCGACGGCAATACACATCGGGATAACAATAATCGCGAACAGGCTCCAGCTGTTGAGCAGCTTGCTTTTCAGAATGGGCGATTGGAGTGTTGGCATAGTCGTGTCTGACGATTATCTCAAACTTTACGGATTCTGTGCCATGAGCAATGTCCATGCGTGTAGGCGTGGATACCGCTGGATGAGGCGTATCAGTATGATTCACGAATGAATCATCAGGCTGCGGCAGACACCGATTCCAGAGTGCACAAGATTCAGCAGGCCATCAAGTGGGCGGTTTACGAGCTGCCTGATCAACAAGAAATGACATGATCAGAGGGACGGAAAGATGATTACCGGACACTGCGAGTGCGGGCGCATTCAGTACGAGATCGATGGCAAAATCACTGATTTCAGCCACTGCCATTGTTCGCAATGTCGCCGCCTGCATGGCGCCGCCTTCGCCTCTTTCGCCGGTGTTTCCCGGGACAAGTTTCGCTATGTAACCGGCGAAGCCGACTTAAAGATCTATGCGTCGTCGGGTACCAGCGATCGGGTATTCTGCGCTGAGTGCGGTTCGAATATTTTGGTGGACTATAAGCCAGAACCTGAAGTCCTGTACGTGTGTATGGGCACTGTCGACGGCGACCCACCCCGCCCTCCGGGATATCATCAATTCGTGGGCTCCAAGGCAGCATGGCATGAAATCACAGACGACCTCGAGCAACATGATATTTGGCCACCCGACTGATGCACGCAGCGGCAGCGATTGATGCCAAAGGGAAACTAAACCAGTGACGATGGCGAATCAGTCTGCCAGCACCCGCGTATCCAGGTTTATCCGACTGTTCATAGCCGCAGCGCTGGTATTGACAGGCCTGTACCTGCTCGTATTCGGCAACACCTGGGGCCCAATCGCTTTCGAGCTGCTGGCAGATTCAGAGATCGGCGCATGGCTGGAACTCATTGTCCCGTTCCTGCCAATGGTATTTATTGGCATCGGTGCGGCCCTCTTCGCCTCATATCACCGGGGCCGCAAATCGCCTGGGCCGACTGATAAAGCGTGAGTACTAATTCGCCCGGGACAGGTCGTTCACGGCACGGTGCGCCTCCTCAATCGCTGATTCGGTCATCGCGTTCGACGCTGCATCGGTTGCGGCAATGCTGATATTGCCAAATCGCCGACTGGCTTTTATCCAGTGGCGTTTTTCCACCGGCCACTGCCCTGGCTCAAAAGCCACCCGATCCGTATCCGCATCGTATCCGTAAGCGTAACCATGGGGCCAGCGATTCACCGTGATAGCGGCGATATCCCGTGCCGGATCAAACCCACCGTCACCCAGCATCCTGCCAAGCTGATCCCGAATGTTGCGTTCAAACGTCTCAAACGATGTGGCAAGTAAGTCACGTTTGCCGGCCGCGAACTGTTCGCGAGCGCTGAGCCCCGGCTGGCCGGGCACCCGGGTCAGGTGCAGGATCATGGGTTCGTCAGGTGACTTCGGGCAACGGTAGTCGCCCAGGCTGACCGGAAAATCGAGCGTTACCCCGTGGTGGTAACTGCCGGGGCAGCTCGCTCTGTGTAACCCCAACTTCGCAAAACTGGTCCAGTTGCGAATGAGCACATTCGTATAAACGAGGGGCGCGCGCAGCGCCGACGCAAGCACCGCGCGTTGCGGTTGTGGCATCTCGGGGCACAGATGTGGAATGACACCGTGATAACACGCCATGACCACCTGACCCGCGCCAACGGTTCTCGCCTTGCCACCGCGTACATAGGTCACCTGCACCGGGTTGTTGAGTTTGTCATCGATATGCCGAACACCCAC
>JADFGH010000080.1 GCA_022567775.1 Pseudomonadota bacterium
AGCGTCAAGGTCACGTTTGGAATCGCCAACAATCGGTACACCATCGAGCGGTACCCCATACTGGCGGGAGAGTTGCCTGTATAATCCCGGTGCCGGTTTTCTGCACTCGCAGCCATCGTCCGGATGGTGTGGACAATAAACAATACGATCCAGATCGCCGCCAGCGTCTTTCACCAGTGCGCGCAGCCTGTCATGCATCGCATTGAGTGCGGGTTTGTCGAGGAGTTTGCGGCCAATGCCGGATTGATTCGTGGCAACAGCGACTGTGAAGCCGGCGCTGGACAGCCTTGCAATGGCCTCGATGCTGCCATCAATCGGCAGCCATTCAGCGGGCGTCTTTACGAATTCGTCCGAGTCATGATTGATCACACCATCGCGATCAAGAATTACGAGCCGCGGCGCCAAAATTCACTCCGGTCCTGGCGTCAACCGGGATACGTCGGCAATATTCAGAAACAATGCGCGTAGCTCCGACAACAACGCAAGGCGGTTCCGCCGGACTGCTTCATCGTCAGTCATCACCATCACCTCGTCAAAAAACGTGTCGACGGGTTGCCGCAAGCTCGAGAGCTCCATCAACGCCTCTGTGTAAGCGCGCTTCTTCAATAACGGGCGGATTTCCCGCTTCGCGGTGTTCAGTGCTTCGTACAACGCTTTCTCTGCAGCATCGTCGAGCAGTGC
The DNA here is from genome assembly GCA_022567775.1 of Pseudomonadota bacterium. Lineage (GTDB taxonomy): Bacteria > Pseudomonadota > Gammaproteobacteria > Steroidobacterales > Woeseiaceae > SZUA-117. The sequence goes on from JADFGH010000080.1 coordinate 682, forward strand.
CGGGTCCGGCTTGCCGCTATCATGGTATTCGGCCTGGCGCAGAATATTCGCCGTCCGCTTGTTGGCGGCGGCGAGGCTCGCAGCGGCACCAAGCCGGGAAAACGCAGCGACGGCTTGCAGCCGCTGATCGAAATCATTGAGCGAGGCCGGCCGTTTTGCGCGGACGGCTGCAAACACTTCTGCCGTAATGCCAGCGTCCTGGTCAAGGTAATAGCGACGCAACCGGTCCACGAAAAAATCGTAAAGCTCCGTCCTGAGCGCGCCATGATCAGCGCCGGAGGCCGGCTGCTGAACAATTGCGGCCTTGAGGGCTTCCGCGAAATCGATGTCCAGCGATTTTTCAATGAGTATGCGAATGACGCCGAGGGCGGCTCTCCGTAAGCCGAAAGGATCGCGGTTTCCTGAAGGCTTCTTGCCCAGCACAAAGATACCGGCGAGGGTGTCGAGCTTGTCGGCAACCGCGAGCACCTGCCCGGCCGCGGACGTCGGCAGGAAATCCCCGCCGAAACGGGGCAGGTACTGCTCGCCAATCGCCGTGGCGACGGCCGCTTCCTCGCCACCGGACTCGGCATAGTAGCGGCCCATGACGCCCTGCAATTCGGGAAACTCCCCAACCATGCCGGTCAGCAGGTCGCATTTCGCAAGGACTGCTGCGCGGGTGACCGGTTCGGCATCGATCCCGAGTTGCTTCGCTATCAGGCTCGAGAGCGCGGCGATACGAATGCTCTTGTCGTGCAAGCTGCCGAGCCCTTTCTGGTAGACGACGTTTTCCAAGGCATCGACCCTGCTACCCAGCGTTGTCTGAAGGTCTGACTCCCAAAAGAAAGCCGCATCCGCGAGTCGCGACTGAATAACTCGTTCATTGCCTTCGCGAACCTTGTCAGGATTCTTGCTTTCCAGGTTTGCAACCGTGATGAACACCGGCAACAGATCACTCTTCGAATCGACAACGGGAAAATAACGCTGGTGACCAGTCAGTGTGGCAACAATGACTTCTTCAGGTAACGCCAGGAACGACTCGTCGAATTTGCCGGTCATCGGTACCGGCCATTCCGTCAATGCGGTGACCTCATCAAACAGCGCTGCGTCGGTAACGGCGATTCCGTTCGCCTTGTTTGCTTCCACCGTGACCCCGTCAACAATTTTCTCACGGCGGGCGTCGAAGTCGGCGATCACAAAGCCCTTGTGCTCCAGCACCGAAAGGTATTTGCCGGGCTCGGAAATTTTGATTTCCCCGGGCCCGTGAATACGATGACCGCGGGTCACGTTGCCGGATGGCACGCCAAGCACAGACCCGGGTACCGTCTTCCTGTCATGCAACATCAGGAGCCAGTGCACCGGCCGTACAAACTCGGTGTCACGGTCTCCCCAGCGCATGCGGCGTGGAATCGGCAACGCATTGAGCGCGTGCGCCACAATGTCGGGCAACAGCGCAGCGGCCGCTTGTCCCTGTTCAACTGCGCTGTAGCTCAGCCACTCACCTTTGTTGGTTTGCTCGCGAGCTAGCACCTCGAAATCGACGCCGCACTTGCTGGCGAACGCGAGCCCCGCTTGCGTAGGATTGCCCTCGTCGTCAATTGCGATCGATACCGACGGACCTTTCTTAAGTGTTTCACGTCCTTCCTGGGTGAACGCCAGGCCAGAAACCAGCGCCGCAAGGCGGCGTGGGCTGGCGTAACCAGCAACACTTTCGTGGCTCAGCCGGTTCCGGGTCAGTCCTTCGGCCAGGGTGGCGGCAAACGCATTCATCAGGCTCCGCAAGGCCTTGGGCGGCAGCTCCTCGGTTCCGATTTCGACCAGGAAATCAGCGGCATCCGCTTTGGCCATTAGCTGTCTGCCGGCCTGCCGGATGCGCTCAGCATTGGAAAAGCCAGCGCTTCCCGGCTCGCGTAATAGGCCTCGGCAATGGTGCGCGCGATCGTGCGCACGCGCAGGATGAATCGTTGTCGCTCGCTGACCGAAATGGCCCGGCGCGCATCGAGCAGATTAAACGTGTGAGAAGCCGTCAGCATTTGCTCGTACGCGGGCAATGGCAGCCCGCACTCAATCAGCCGCTGGCTCTCTCTTTCGGCTTGATCGAAAGCCGAGAACAACGCCTCGATGTCCGCCTCTTCAAAATTGTAACGGGATTGCTCGACTTCGTTCTGGTGATAAACGTCGCGATAGCTTATGCGTCCCAGCGGACCATCCGTCCAGGTAATATCGAAGATGCTTGCCACGTCCTGCAGGTACATCGCAAGCCGCTCGAGACCATAGGTGAGCTCGCCGGTCACCGGCTTGCACTCGAGACCGCCGACTTGCTGAAAATAAGTGAACTGCGTAATTTCCATGCCGTTCAGCCAGACCTCCCAACCGAGGCCCCAGGCGCCCAGCGTTGGCGACTCCCAGTCGTCTTCGACGAAGCGAATGTCATGTACGGTTAAATCGATGCCAATCGCACGCAGTGAATCAAGGTACAGCTCCTGAAAATCCTCCGGCGACGGCTTCAAGACGACCTGGTACTGGTAGTAGTGCTGCAAGCGGAAGGGGTTATCTCCGTAGCGACCATCGGTGGGCCGCCTGCACGGCTGCACATAGGCGCAACTCCATGGCTCCGGACCGATGGCGCGCAGGAAGGTCGCCGGATGAAAGGTCCCGGCGCCCATTTCCATGTCATAGGGCTGTGCAATCACGCAGCCGCGGTCCGCCCAGAACTGTTGCAGCGCGAGAATCAGCTCCTGAAAGGTCTGCATGGAGGACGGGTTTTCCTTGTCGATCAACGAATTTGGGCGCTCTGGCCGCCCCATTCGAGCGGCTTCGAGGCGCGCAGTATAACCGCATATTGGGCTCCTGTGATGGCCCCAAAATCATGGCTGGCGCGGGTTCCATCAGATAATCGCGCCAAACCGGTGCAATGGAATGGCTGCTGCACTACACTGGTGCACCCGGGTCTGGCTGTGCACCAGGCTGGTGCATTCCTGAGGTGGCCGCCGGATAAAGAGTCGTTAGAAATCAGTTATTTAAGTGCATGCGCCAGCTGGCACAGTTCATGCATTTCAGAAGGACATTCGGCACCAACCGCGGACCGCTCAGGCATGGCGCGGCGCGTGACTCGTCCATTCATATTTAACCCTAACTGGAGGAATGCCCCATGACCCCCGCTGAGATTCTCGGCCTGATCAAAGACAACGACGTGAAGTTCATCGACCTGCGCTTTACCGATACGAAGGGCAAGGAACAGCATGTCACCATCCCGGGGCACGCCCTGAATGAGGATCTTTTCGAAGAGGGCAAAATGTTCGACGGTTCCTCGATTGCCGGATGGAAGGGCATCAACGAGTCAGACATGATTCTGCTGCCTGATGCGGCGTCCGCGGTACTCGATATTTTTTCGGAAGACACGACGCTGAACCTGCGTTGCAATGTCATCGAACCGACGACGATGCAGGGCTACGATCGCTGCCCACGATCGCTGGCCGATCGTGCCGAGGCTTATTTGAAATCGACGGGCGTTGCCGACGCCGCATATTTCGGGCCGGAAAACGAGTTCTTCGTGTTTGACGACGTCCGTTGGGACGACACGATGCAGGGCGCATTTTATTCGGTTGACTCAAGCGAGGGCGCCTGGAACACGAGCCGCAGTTATGACGACAGCAACACCGGTCACCGGCCGACCGTCAAGGGGGGTTATTTCCCGGTGCCGCCGGTCGACTCGCTGCACGATATACGTTCTGCAATGTGCCTCGCGCTGGAGGAAATGGGCCTTGAAACAGAGGTGCATCACCATGAGGTTGCCACTGCCGGCCAGTGCGAAATTGGCGTTAAATTCAATACCTTAACGCGCAAGGCCGACGAGGTGCAGATTTTCAAGTACGTGGTACACAACGTCGCACACAGCTACGGCAAGACCGCGACTTTCATGCCGAAACCGCTGGTCAACGACAACGGCAACGGCATGCACGTGCACCAGTCATTGTTCAAAGACGGCGTCAATCTGTTCACAGGTGACGGTTATGGTGGCTTGTCGGAAACGGCGCTCTATTACATAGGAGGCACCATCAAGCATGCCAAGGCTCTGAACGCGTTTACCAACGCCGCAACCAACAGTTACAAACGTCTTGTGCCTGGCTTCGAAGCGCCAACCATCCTTGCGTATTCGGCGCGAAATCGCTCTGCATCGATTCGCATCCCTTATGAGTCAAATCCAAAGGGCCGTCGCATCGAAGTCCGCTTCCCGGATTCAATGGGCAACCCCTACCTGGCGTTCTCGGCAATGATGCTCGCGGGCCTCGACGGCATTACTAACAAGATTCATCCGGGTGACCCGATGGACAAGGATCTGTACGACCTGCCGCCGGAAGAGGAAATGAATCTGAAGGTGGTTGCGTTCTCGCTGGACGAGGCGCTGGAGGCCCTTGATGGAGACCGCGATTTCCTGAAGGCCGGCGACGTATTCAGCGACGACCTGATCGATGCCTACCTTGAACTGAAGAACGAAAATGTGGTCCGGCTGCGCATGGCCACGCATCCGGTCGAATTCGACATGTACTACAGCCTCTGAGTCCAGGTGGAGGGTCCAGGCCGGAAAGCGCTGGATTGCGGGCCCCGGGGCACACAAACCGGGGCAAAAACTGTGACCCGGGCGGCACTTTATCGCCCGGCCACTGGTCAAAATGAAAGTAGCACTGCTATGCTAAGCCTATGCCCAAGCGAACAATTATTACGCTCATTGCCACCCTTGCCGCCGGGGCCGTGCTGGCGCAGGCTTACAAGTGGACGGATGAGGACGGCATCGTGCATTACTCGGACCGGCCGCAAGAGGGTGCGGAACGGGTACAACTGGTTTCCGATGGACGCCGTCCAAGGCCCGCGCCACCGCCCGCCGCAAGAGCTGATACCGGCGCGGCTGACGAAGCGGCTGAAGAAACCCCGGCATTCCGCTACGAGTCGCTTACGATCGGTGCACCGCTTGCAGAAGAGACGCTATGGAACATAGAGGGCGTCCTGAATGTCACGCTCAACGTGCAACCGGCACTGCAATCGGATCATCGCATTCGGGTGTATTTCGATGGTACGCCGAGGATGGTGGCTCGCACGAGTTTCGAGATCGAAGAAGTCTGGCGGGGCGTGCACAATATCCAGGCGGAGATCATCGACGCCTCGGGCACGATGATGATTCGCAGCATGCCGAACCGCTTCTACGTGCAGCAGAACACGATCACCAGGCGCCCCGCCAACTAGGCGCCGGCAAACCCCCGGGCAGGAAAACCAGGCACGGCGGTGATCCACCGCAACGTGGCCGGGTGCTGGAGCACCTGATCACAGCCGTCATCATCATCGATCGAAATCTTCTGATCGAAGACCTGAATCCCGCGGCGGAAAACCTGCTCGGCATTAGCCGGCATCGCGCGTGTGGCCAGCCGCTGTTGCAACTGCTTGGCGATGACCGCGAGTTTCGGGACATTCTCATGCGCACGCTGGAGAGCGGCGTTACCTATGCCAATGAAATGCGCCTTGGGAGCACAGAGGTTCAGCGTGAGGAACGCATGATCGATTGCCGCGTCTCTTTGTTGCGTGAGCTATCAGAGAAGGCTCGTCTCCTGGTCGAAATGACTGATGTCACCCGCCGCTCCAGGATAAGCCGGGAAAACGCACTGATTATTCAACACGGCGCCGGGCGGCAGATGATCCGGCAGCTTGCACATGAAATCAAGAACCCTCTTGGCGGCCTGCGCGGTGCTGCGCAACTACTGGAACGGCAACTCGATAGCGATGAACTGAAGGAATACACGAGCGTCATCATCAGCGAAGCCGATCGGCTCGCCAGCCTTGTTGACAGATTGCTGGGACCCGGCGGGCCGCTGAACAAGCAGGCAGTCAACGTACATGAACTGCTTGAATATGTTGTGCGGCTTATAGAGCCGGGACAGAAAAGAATAAGTATCCGGCGTGATTACGATCCGGGCTTGCCGCTGTTCCATCTGGACCGCGATCAGATGGTGCAGGCATTTCTGAACCTGCTGCAAAACGCGATCACGGCGCTCGATGGACAGGGCGAAATTACGCTGCGCACTCGCGCCATTATGAATTTCACGATTGGCGATATACGACATGCCGCTGTGGCAAGCATAGAGATAGAAGACGATGGCCCGGGGATACCGCCGGACCTGCGGGACTCCATTTTCTATCCACTCGTGACCAGCCGGGCGGACGGCACCGGCCTTGGGCTGCCCGCAGCGCAGGAACTCATAAGCCGGCACGGCGGCCTGATCGAATTCGAAAGCCGGCCGGGGCGCACGGTGTTCCTCGTCAGGATTCCGCTGACCGAAGCGGAGGCCACAGTTGTCGGCTAGCGATGAACTCGAAGTCTGGGTCGTTGACGACGATCAGTCGGTGCGCTGGGTGCTCGAAAAGGCCCTGCGCCAGGCCCACATGCGTACCCGAAGTTTCGAGCGCGGCGAACATCTTCTGGATGCCATCGAGAAAGAAAGGCCCGACGTCCTGATAACGGATGTGCGCATGCCGGGCCTGGATGGCCTGGCGTTGCTCGACCGGCTGAGCCGCATTTGTCCTGACCTGCCGGTGATCGTCGTAACCGCCTATACGGATCTCGAGAACGCAGTGGCCGCGTACCAGGGCGGTGCATTTGAATACCTGCCCAAGCCATTCGATGTCGATGAAGTCATCGAACTCGTCAGGAAGGCTGCGAGGCAGGTCGGCCATGTGCCGGGCAGAGATACTACGGGCGATACCGCGAACATCCCGTCGCTAATCGGCCGGGCACCCGCTATGCAGGAGGTATTTCGCTCCATCGGCAGGCTTGCGCGCTCGAGCATGACGGTCCTGATTACCGGCGAATCCGGAACCGGCAAAGAGCTCGTTGCAAGAGCATTGCACCAGCACAGTCCGCGCGCAGGTAAATCCTTCGTCGCCCTTAATACTTCCGCCATCGCATCAGAGCTCCTGGAGACCGAGTTGTTCGGCCACGAACGCGGTGCATTTACCGGTGCCGATGCAAGGCGCATCGGGCGCTTCGAACAAGCTGATGGCGGCACCCTGTTTCTCGACGAGATCGGTGACATGTCACCGGCTTTGCAGACACGTTTATTGCGCGTGCTGGCCGAAAGTGAGTTCTATCGCGTCGGTGGACAGACATCGGTCAAGGTGGATGTCCGTGTCATCGCTGCAACCAATCAGGATCTGCCGCGGGCCGTCGAACAAGGCCGCTTTCGCGAAGATCTCTATCACCGGCTGAATGTCATCCGTATCAATACACCGCCGCTGCGTCAGCGGCGCCAGGATATACCCCTGTTGCTGAGCCATTACATGGCCGATGCGGCCAGGGAACTCGATATACCGCCAAAAACGCTGAACAGCGAGGCAATGGATATTCTCCAGAGTTACGCATGGCCGGGAAATGTACGGCAGCTGGTTAACGTAACCCGGCGGATGACCGTGATTGCACCCGGCGGCGTCATTATCCTGCCCGGGCCGAACTGCATTCGGAACAGCACGCCCGGCGGCGACGACGTCACGTTCGCAGACGGAGACGATGACCCCACCACCATGGAGGTGACGCTGCTGGATGAAGGTGTGACGGCGGTCCAGGTCAACTTCTCGAACGCCGAGAAAGGTTATTGCAGTAACGACTTGAGTGTTGTGTGCGACCCGGATCTTGACGAATGCGGTGCGGGCGCTGAGTGCCGACCGATTCGCCTAAAGAACGATTTCTTTGGGCCGCCTAACAACTTCTTCCTATGCGCCGTGCAGAATGGCGCGTCGAAGCTTCTCGGGACGCTCAACGGGGTCGACGTTTGCGCCGAGCCCATCGTGATGGGCGACATCGTCCGGATCGAGTTCAAAGGGTATGTCCAGGCGAGCGAGAGCTTGTGCGCCGCGTGCCGCGAGACACCCGCAGATGTGAAGAACTCGATCACGGCCATGGGTGATCCTGACATTCCATCGGATCCCGACGGCGACGAGGTGTACGATCGGCCCGGAGTCGACGTGCACGACCCGGACAACGGCGTGG
>JADFGH010000392.1 GCA_022567775.1 Pseudomonadota bacterium
CAACTGACTGTTATTTCAATAATTATTATGTCTACCTTAATTTGGTGGGCAGGCGCGGCAGCGGCAGGTCCGGTCGCTGACGCTGCCGAACACGGTGATGCGGCGCTGGTCCGGGAATTGCTCCGCGGCGGCGCCGATGTCAACGAAGCGCAGGGCGATGGCATGACCGCACTTCACTGGGCCGCGGAATACGGCGATCAGGAACTGGCGAAGGTGCTGATCTACGCTGGCGCCAATGTGGAAGCTGGTACACGAATCGGCGGTTATACGCCACTGCATATTGCCAGCCGTAACGGGCACGCGGAGATCGTCAAAACCCTGCTTGCAGGAAAAGCCGAGCCGAACGTAACGACAAGCAACTCGGGTGTCACGCCGTTACATCTTGCCGCCGCGTCGCCAAGTACAGAGACAGTCGGTGTGTTGCTCGATGCGGGCAGCGACGTAAACGCCGTCGAAGGTGCCTGGCGCCAGACGCCGCTGATTTTTGCAGCGTCGGCGAATCGCATTGACACAGTGCGGCTGCTGCTTGATGCGGGCGCGGATCCGTCTGTGACCACACACGTCGTCGATGCCGTCGAGCGTGAGCTCGCGGACAAGGCAGCCAACAAACGTCTGGTCGCGGTTCTCGCAGATTTCAAGGACAAATCGGGTGGCGGTGCCGACTGGCTGCCGCAGCCAACCGAGGTCCAGGGCGCGATCGATTTTTCCCGTGAAGTGCAACGCAACTGGCCGAACGTGCCGGATCCCGCTTGCGAAGAACAGGGAGAGAGTGCCGATTCGAGATTCAGCCGGGGCGAGGGCCCCGACAGATGCAGGCAAACTACTGAGGGCGGTGCCGAAGACGGTGCCGAAGACGGTACCGAAGGTGGGTCGGTTGACGAAGCAGCGCCGAGGCCACTGTCATACGGCCAAATGGTCGGCAAGTGGGGTGGACTGACACCGCTCCTGCATGCGGTGAGGCAGGGCCATGCGGACACGGCGTTGGCATTGCTGGACCGCGGTGCCCTTATTGATCAGGCGTCAGCCGGCGACCAGACGACGCCGCTGTTGATGGCGACAATCAACGGTCAGTTCGACCTGGCCCTGCTCCTGCTCGCGCGGGGAGCGGACCCGAACCTGCGCAGTGTCGCCGGAGCCAGCCCGTTGTTTGCCGTAATCGAGCGCCAATGGGCGCCATGGGCACATTATGCGCATCCGGTCGACTACCAGGAACAGGACGCGGCTTACATGGAGGTACTGGAGGCTTTACTCGAGGCCGGTGCCGATCCGAATGTTCGCCTGGAGAAGAATCTTTGGTATGCGGAATTCACCACATCAGTGCTGGTGCCGGCGGGGCTGCATTATGACGGTGCAACGCCTTTCTGGCGTGCGGCGCAGGCACTGGACGTCGATGCGATGCAGATGTTGCAGGCGCATGGTGCTGATCCGGGCATTGCGACCTACAAAATTCCGAAGCGCAAAAGGGCGCGACGCGATCCTGAAGGAGAGGAGGCCGAAGAGGTCGATCATTCCGGGATTCCGGCGGTGCCCCTGGGAGGTCCGTTCATCTACCCGGTTCATGCTGCGGCGGGTGCCGGGTACGGACAGTACTTCATGGCCCACGCGCACCGGCATGTCCCCAATAACTGGTTACCTGCGGTGAGATTCCTGATTGAAGAATGCGGTGCCAACGTCAATGCGCGCGATGCTAACGGATACACGCCGCTACACCATGCCGCGTCGCGCGGCGATAATGAGTTGATTAATTACCTGATGCAAAAGGGTGCGGACGTTATGGTGGTCAGCCGCAAAGGTCAGACGACTGCCGACATGGCGAACGGTCCGACGCAGCGCGTTTCGCCTTTCCCCGACACGATTGCTTTGCTCGTAAGCCTGGGCGCGAAAAACAACAATAACTGCGTGTCGTGCTGAATTAATCCCGTGATGGTCTGTCCCAGCATCAACCAAAATGTGGCGGCAACACCGTCTTACTCTGTGAAGAAGGCGTTCAGCGAAGATGCAGGTGCGGAAGACTAACAGACATAAACTGAGAGGGAACAAGTCCATGTCCATTCAGTACAATCGCCGCGACCTGATGCGCGGCATGGTCGGCGGTGCCGTCAGCCTCGCACTCGCTCCGGTTGCGTTTGCCCAGCTCGGACCACCGCCGGGAATGATCGCACT
>JADFGH010000393.1 GCA_022567775.1 Pseudomonadota bacterium
AATGCCGTTGGTGTGCACCCAGGGAGCGTCGAGAATATTGAATCCCAGGGTGTTGTCGTTGGTCGTGCGCAAGCCGATCTGTACCGAGTGCGCGGGATCGACCAGACCTTCCTTGACCGCGTGCCAGAACATCGTGCCGTGATCGACGCGCCCCTCTTCGTCTTCCCAGGTATCGCTGTGTGCATCGAAATGCAATAACGACAGCGGTTTACCGTGCTTCTTCGCATGCGCTTTGAGCAGCGGCCAGGCGATAAAATGATCGCCGCCGAGGGTCAGCAATCCAGGTCCGGCATCGATGATTGACGATGCATGTGCTTCGATCACGGCGGGCACTTCTTGTGGCCGGCCGAAATCGAAAAAACAGTCGCCGTAGTCGATAATTGCCAGTTTCTCAAAGGGATCGACTTTCGTGTCGTATGGTCGCATCCACGCAATGTTAGCGGACGCCGCCCTGATTCCCCGCGGCCCGAATCGTGCACCGGGTCTGTTCGTCGTCGCGGTGTCGAGCGGCACGCCGGTCACGACCAGGTCGACGCCCTCCAGGTCGCGCGAGTATTTGCGCCGCATGAAGGATGTGGCGCCCGCATAGGTCGGTTCGTTTAATGTGCCGTACAAACTTTCACGAGTAATCGCAAAGTCGCCGTCTTTCTTGACTGTCATCTTGTTAACTCACTGCTTGCGCCGTCAGGTCGAGGCACTTCCAGGCTATCTCGACCAGTTCGTCGGCTTGCGCATGGGTCAGGATCAGCGGTGGTGCGACGACAATCGTGTCACCGACAGCGCGCATGACCAGGCCATTGTCCACGAGGAAGTCACGGCATTTTGTGCCAATCCCTTCATCTTTGTCGAAACGATCGAGCGTTGACTTGTCTCGCACAAGCTCGAGCGCGCCCATCAAGCCGACCATACGAGTTTCACCGACGATCGGGTGTGCGGCCAGCGAATGCCACTTCTCCTGCAGATACGGTCCGATATCGTCGCGCACATAATCGACCAGGTTTTCTCGCTGCATGATGTGAATGTTTTCGATGGCGACTGCGCAACTTGCCGGATGCCCCGAATAGGTGTAGCCATGATAGAACTCGCCGCCCTTGTCAATCAGAACATCGCTCACACGGTCACCGACCATGACGCCGCCGAGCGGCAGATATCCGGAGGTGACGCCTTTTGCGAATGTCATGAGATCGGGCCTAACGCCGTAGAAGTCAGCGCCAAACCACTCGCCGAGCCTGCCGAAACCGCAAATGACCTCGTCGGTCACCAGCAGGATGCCGTGCTCATCACAGATTCTCTGAATCTCCGGCCAGTACGTCTCCGGCGGCACAATGACGCCGCCGGCGCCCTGTACCGGTTCGCCAACGAATGCCGCAACTTTGTCTGCACCAAGCTCCTCGATTTTTTGCTCGAGCAAGCGCGCCACCTGCAAGCCGAATTCATCCGGGGACAGGCTGCGGTCGCTGCCGAACCAGTAGGGTTGTCCGATATGTTCGATCCCGGGTACCAGCATCCCGCCCTGCGCTCGTTGCAGTTTCATGCCGCCAAGGCTGGTGCCGCCGATGGTCGAGCCATGATAGGCATTCTCCCGCGCGATAATAATCTGGCGATCGGGCTGATCCATGAGTTCCCAGTAACGCCTGACCATGCGAATCATCGTGTCGATGGACTCGGAACCGGAGCCTGCAAAGAAGGCGCGATTGAATTGCGGCTGGGTTATTTCCTGCAGCAGGCGTGACAGCTCTATCGATGGCGGATGGGCGCACTGAAAAAAGCTGTTGTAGTAGGGCAGCTCGCGTAACTGTTTTGCTGCCGCCTCGACCAACTCGTCCCTGCCATAGCCGGCATTGACGCACCACAGCCCGGACATGCCATCCAGGATCTGCTTGCCGTCAGCGTCGTAAATATAGACGCTGTCGGCGCGGACAATGATGCGGCTCTTCTTTTCCCCGAGATCCTTGTAATCGGTAAACGGGTGCATATAGTGGCTGCGATCAAGTTCCTGCCACTCCGAGCGCGAGCGCGATTCAACAATTGCCATAACCTAACCTCAGACGTTCAATAATAGTACTTCGCGTTCCCAGGGCGTGACAATCTCCTGGAACTCCCGGCACTCGTCGTTTTTCACCGCGCAGTACAGGGTCACGAACTGGTCTCCCAGCATCCTG
>JADFGH010000394.1 GCA_022567775.1 Pseudomonadota bacterium
GTCGCGTCAAAAATACCGGCGGCTTCCAATTCTTCCGCGCGGAGCGCAGTAACCGCGAACGGGACATCCTGAAGACTCACTTCACGATGCGTTGCCGTGACGATAATTTCCTCGAGCTGTTGCGCGCCCGCCACATTTGCCAAAACGCTCACCGCTATTATCGCCGTAAGCCGTATTGAGTGAAATTTCCTGCTCATGATAGTTTCCCCGGAAACTGAGAACCAAAAACCGATTCAAGCAGTAAAATTTGTCAATTGAAATACGTATACTCCGTAGCGATACAAGAATCAGCGGCACTCGACTATTTCTGTTTCATATTTACAACAAATTCCCGACAGTCGCTTTATTAAACAAGCATTTAGCTGTATTCGACTGTTTGCGGAATCCTACTCAGTTGCGGCCGGTCGCGCAGAAATCGCGAAGATCTGCTCCAGGATGGCGGCAACGGCAAGCAACTGGCGGTCCGAATTTTCCGGCCCATCGATTGCGATGCCAACAGGCAAGCCGCCCGCTGTCCACCCGACCGGCAGGCTGATGCCGGGCAATGCGGCAATGCTCCCGGGCTCCGTGTTGTGAATATACGTCGCAAATGTCGGCACCTGTGCACCGTTCAGTTCCACCGTTTGCATGCTGTTTTCGATGGGCCGTGCCGGCAACAAAGTGGTCGGAAAAACAATCGCATCGAGATCGTGCGCAGAAAAGAAGTCCCGAAACACCCGGCGCAAATCCTCCCTGATTTTCATGGCGGCCGTATATGCCTCCTCGCTGACCTGCCCCTCACCGGTGATCCCGGCGAAAATTCCATGTACGTCGGGACTGGCTGTGGCTGCTGCGAGCTCGGCCAGTGTGACACCGGTGCCGAATGCGTCGAGATAATCCGACAAATCGTGCACGGCTTCATACAAGGCAATCGGGAAGCCGCTCTGCGCGACCAGGGGGCCGATTCCTTCGGGATCGACCTCAATCAGCGTTACCCCGGCATCGGCAAGCCGGATGAGGGCGTCGTCGATGATCCTGGCGGATTGTTCATCGAGATTGGCGTAGTAATAAGTCCGCGGCACGCCCAGTCGTATTTCAACCGCCGCCAGCGAAGGGACGGCAGCTCCCTGCGGTTCGATCACCTCATCCAGAAGAATCAGATCCGCAACATTCCAGGCAATCAGGCCGATCGTGTCGCGCGTATGCGATATCGGCGTTACTCCGGACGACGGATAGCGACCGTTGCTCGGACGAAATCCGACGGTACCGGTTAGCGCCGCCGGGATACGAATCGAGCCACCCGTATCCGTGCCCAGACCTGCCGGCGCAAGTCCCGCGGCGATCGCGCTTGCCGTGCCACCGCTGCTGCCGCCGGCAAAAGTTGTGGTATCGAACGGGTTTGCAACCGCTCCGAACGCCGCGTTGTCACTCGTGATGCCGAATGCCAGCTCGTGCATGTTGGTTTTTCCGATAACAAGTGCCCCTGCATCAAGCAATGCAGCGACAACGGCGCTGTCGGCATCAGGCGTGAATTCTCTCAGCCCGGGCGTCCCCGCGGTATTCGGCAAACCGGCAACATGAATATTGTCTTTGGCCACCAGGGGCAAGCCATGCAACGGGCCCAGGATCCTGCCCTGTGCGCGTAAGCGATCGAGTTCTTCGGCGCGTGCGCGCGCACCTTCGGCGTCGATGGTGATGAAGGCGTTCAGGGTTTCGGCTTCGCCAGCGCGTCGCAGCAGTTCAGCGACAATTTTTGCACTGCTTGTTTCTCCTGCCTCCATCATTACGAGAAGCTCAGTGGCAGTGGGGTGCGCCGGAATCGGCGTAGCTGGCGTTTCAACCTCGGGCGTACAAGCGTAAATGGCGAGAATCGATAGCAATGTGACGAGATGTTTCATGCCTGTCGATATTGTAGTTTTTTTATTATCGCTCGTCGATCACGCGCACGGCCTTGCCCTCGGAGCGTGCCACCTGGCCCGGATCACAGACTTCGATGCCGGCGCTAACGCCAACAAAGTCCTTGATGTCTTTGTGCAGTGCCTGCGCAATTTTTTCCGCATCTGCATCCACAGCATCGGCGTTGCGTTCGACCTGAATCGTCAGGATATCCAGTTGTCCCTTGCGTTAAACCCGAATCTGGTAATGCGGCGCCAGTCCATGCTGCTGCAGGACTCGTTCT
>JADFGH010000395.1 GCA_022567775.1 Pseudomonadota bacterium
GCGCGCACGCAATTCGCATTCTCGTTCATATTCGGTTCGTGAGTGCTACGCCAATTCACCACCGGCCGGAAGTGTGTATTTTGACCTCAACTCCTCCAACGGTGACTGTCTCACTGATGCAGAATCAAACGCATCTGTGCGGAAAACAACCGTGCGTTGCACTGAGCCATCTGGCTCGATGGTTGTTTGCGAATAAAACCTGATGGACGGAGTGCTGAAACAGCCACTCAACAAGGTAATCGACATTATCATCAGTAGTGGACGTATCGGCATCGGCCTGCCCCGGAGAATCGTAACCAGAATAATTCATTAACCCGGGTTGTGGTACGGTTTGCCAAAATCATCATAAAAAAACGGCTCCCTGGGGGAATCCTCGATGACAAATTCTGACGCAGCCACTCACAAAGCGCACCTGGTACGCGACATCGGCTTCATGGGCCTTGCCATTCTCGTCGTCAATTCGATGATAGGCGCGGGTATTTTTGCGTTACCCGCCGCTGTTGCTGCCAGGGCAGGTGTGCTGAGTCCCTGGCTGTTTCTCGCGGTGGGACTCCTCATCATTACGGTCGTCCTGACATTCGCCGAGCTTTCGAGCTATTTCAACTCCTCTGGCGGTCCGGTACTGTTTACCACCACGGCATTCGGACCATTGGCCGGCTTTACCACGGGCTGGGTCTTGTTCGTGAGCCGCATGGCGGCATTTGCAGCAAACACGACCGTCATGGCGCTCTACCTGGGCGCAATCTGGCCATGGTTCAGCGACGGCATTGGCAGGGCATTACTGATCGTCGTGGTCTGCAGTTCGCTCACCTACGTGAATTACATTGGCGTGAAGGATGGTGTGCGCACGATGGCCGTATTCACTTTCTTCAAACTTGTGCCGATACTGCTGCTTATCGTGCTGGGCCTGCAGTATGTCAGCGGCGATACATTGTTTCCCGCCACCATGCCGACGATTGACGACCTCGGCGGTACGACACTCCTGATTCTTTACGCGTTTGTCGGTTTCGAATCGGTGACTATTGTTTCCGGGGAGTCACAGAACCCCAAGCGCATAATGCCCCGTGCGTTGGTGATGACGGTCATAGTGACCGGCACCCTGTATTTCCTGATCGTACTGGCTTACATATCGGTCCTGCCCGATGCCGGTACCAGCGGTGCAACGCTCATCGACGTTGGCCGCGAATTGATGGGGCCGGCAGGTGCTGTATTAATAACGTTCGCCGCATTCTTTTCCATCGGCGGCAACCTCTCGAGCATCATGCTTGCGGTCCCTCGCCTGACCTTCGCGCTTGCAAAAGATCGATTGTTGCCAGAGTGGTTTGGCCAGATTCACGAAAAATACTCAACACCAGGCAACTCGATAATTTTTCTCGGCGGCCTCGGTCTCGTATTTGCCCTGACCGGATCGTTTGCCTACCTGGCGGCAGCAAGCTCGCTGATGAGGCTCATAGCATACGTCTTGTGCATCGCCGCCCTGCCGGCGATCCGTGATAAGGCGACTGATGAAGAAAAGGCTGAAGCCTATCGATTAAAGGGTGGCTACGCGATTCCGGGTTTCGCATTTATCCTTTGTCTCTGGATCGGCGCCCAGGCTTCTTTGCTGTCGTGGCAGGTTACCGGCGGGCTCGTTTCCGCAGGCCTGGTGTTGTACGCCATTTCGGCCCATAGACGGGCCCGTTCGGATAATCAGGGGTGATATCATTCACTGGTTGCAACAGCAGTTTTGCACTAAGCTAAATCAATCGATCAGGATCATTCGGCTCCGTGCCGGGGCTGACAAGGGGGGATCAGCATGAATCGTCGTCGTTTTGTCCAGGGTTCAATTACAGCCGCAGTCGCTGCTTCGCTTTCATCCGGCCAGGCATTTGCCTCGGTGCTACAGGCACTGACCCAGGTCACATCGAGTATCGATGCGGTCACCGGAGGTGGTGGCGAGGTAGTCCTCGAACAGGCGGCTATCCAGGAATTGAGCGACAGCTTGCGCGGCAATCTGTTGCTGACCGGCAGCGAAGCCTATGACCGGGCGCGGCGGGTCCTCAACAAATCGATCGACAAATACCCGGCACTGATTGTGCAACCTTCCGGTGTAGCCGACATTCAAAACGCAGTTACGTTTGCGCGCGAACGTGATCTGCTGGTCGCGGTGA
>JADFGH010000396.1 GCA_022567775.1 Pseudomonadota bacterium
GAGCAGGCGATGGGCCGGCCCAAGTTCCAGTCGGATGTTTTTTCGGTGGGTCTCGTGTTGTACCGGCTGTTCTCCGGAAAATTGCCCGAATGGCCGTACAAGTGGCCCATGATTGGCAACGATAAATTGAAGGCAAGAATCCGGCCGGAACTTGCGGAGATGCTACGTAAGGCTATTCAACTCGATCCGGCTGATCGCTACAGGAACGCGATCGAGATGTACGCTGCATTCGAAAAGCTGCAAAGTCGCGCGCGCCGACAGCGAAAAGGACGCAGACGAAACGGTGGGCGAAAATCGGCCAGGTCCGGGTCATCCTGGCGGCAATTGCAATGGCGTGAGTTCCAGAGGCAGTTCAGGTCGGCGCTGGAAACGCGACACCAGTGCCGTCGTTGCGAGGGCCCGGTGTCTGAAAGCATGCAAGCATGTCCCTGGTGCGGCTTCGACAATCCGGCGCGCGGCGCCGTGACCCGCATGCCCGCGCACTGTCCGCGGTGCGAGCGCGGTGTCAAATCTGATTGGGACTATTGTGCCTGGTGCTACGGCCGGGGCTTCGAGACTGAAACCAACCGGTATTTTCCGGACAAGCGTTACGTCTCACGATGTGCGAACAGCCGATGTCACGGGCCTCTTATGCCTTTCATGCGTTACTGCCCGTGGTGCCGTAACAAAGTCAAACGGCCCTGGAAAATACCCGGCAGCAAGAATAAATGCCGTGCATGCAAATGGGGAATTGTCGGGGAATTCTGGAATTACTGTGCGTGGTGCAGAGAACCGGTGCAGCGTGAATGACGATCGCGTGAACTCGGCTAGCGGCGGAATGATTTTGCTGGACGGCGCCGAGGCGCCGGACAGGCTTGAAATTTCTGTCGGCGGTGGTGCCCTGGTCGCATTTTCATGTCCCGCTCCCGATAAGGAATCACCCAACGAGGATGCCGTCGCCGCTATTCCGTGTGGTCCGGATGCGGCTGTGCTGGTTATCGCTGACGGGGCCGGCGGACTGCCAGCAGGCCGCCGCGCATCTCACCTGGCAGTGCGTTCGCTCGAGAAATCATTGAATGAGGCGATGTCGGACACGATGTTGTTGCGTACTGCGATTCTTAACGGCATCGAAGCCGCGAACCAGGCGGTACTGTCGCTGGCTAACGGTTCCGCAACGACCATGACTGTCGTGACAATTGAAGGTCTGCTCGCACGCACCTACCAGGTCGGTGACTCCGAGGCGATGGTTGTCGGCCAGCGTGGCAGGATAAGGTCACAGACAATGGCGCATTCGCCGACCGGCTTTGCCGTTGAAGCAGGATTTCTCGATCAACGCGCCGCGTTGCATCACGAGGAACGCCACCTGGTGTCCAATTTTATTGGCACCACCGACATGCATATTGATATGGGAATCGCAGTCAAACTCAATCCTCGCGACACCGTTCTTCTCGCGAGTGATGGCCTGACCGATAACATACACGTGCATGAAATCACGGAAATGATTCGCAAGGGTTCGCTAGCCGACGCCATCGATTCGATTTCGAGCCTGGCTAGACGAAGAATGTCAGCAGAATCCAAACACCAGCCGAGCAAGCCCGACGATTTGTCGGTGATCCTGTTCCGCAAGCCCTACAAAGGCAATAAAATGCGGACCAGCAGACCTCCGTCCGGATGATTTCTGGCGCTGATCGTTCCGCCGTTAATACGAACGGCGCGTTCGGCTATCGCAAGTCCCAGTCCGGAGCCACCGGCTTCGTTTGATGCCGCAGATTCGCGTGTTCTAAAAAACGGCTCGAACAATCTGCGCAGATACTCTTCATCGACGCCTGGCCCGCTGTCCCTGACTTCAATCACTGCACTTTCGTCGTCCTTTCTCAGGTGAATCATTACCTCACTATCAGGTGGACTGTGATGAACTGCATTGCGCACTATGTTTTCGATCGCACTGATCATCGCGCCGGCGTGCCCCAGGGTGACCGGTGATGCGTCAATCTGCGCCACGACAGATACGCCATCGATGCCTTTGGCCTTGCACTCGTAGTTGACGTTCTCAACGACTTCGTGAATCAGGTCGGCAAGGTCGGTCGGCTCGGGATCTGTATCGGGGCTCGCATCGAGTTTGGTATAACTCAATATTTGCCCGATGAGGGCATCGAGACGTTCTGTTTCA
>JADFGH010000081.1 GCA_022567775.1 Pseudomonadota bacterium
CTGCAGCAGGAGCCCTTCCCAAGCGGGTGATTTTCAGATTAGAATCCGCTCAGGTCCTGCGTGACCCAGTCTGGTGCGAACAACCTCGGCACCTCCTTACCGGTCACAAAATCCAGCAATTGGTCTCTTTCCGACATCGCGTCGCTGTAGCCGAGCGCGATGAGCTCCTCCGTATAGGACTGCTCGAACAGGAGGAAGCTCAGCAGGGGGCTCTCACCTCGATTGCGCCCGCCGATTCCACGCAAAAGCGCACGCACCGGCAACGGCATTTCGCGCCGGTGTTTGTATGCGATCGCGCGCAAGTCCTTGCTGGGAACGATGACCATCGTATCAATTGGCCGCATCTTCTCCAGCGCCCCCGTCCGTGCCGCCGGCGGCACGGCATCGACCAGTTGATTGATCCGGATCATTCGCTCCAGGTCCGAATACAGGCCATCCATGAACAGGGTATCCAGCATGTAGCCGGCAATCTGTCCAAAGGTCGGGAAGTTCTGCTGGCGATGTGGATCTGCGCTCGGATGCCCGGTCTCGTCGCGAACGCCAATGACCAGGATTCTGTCTGCGCCGAGATGTATCGCCGGGCTCAATGGCGTCGCCTGGCGCATTGCCCCGTCGCCGAAATATTCGCCGTCGATGCTGACCGGCGGAAAGATCATCGGCACGGCAATGCTCGCCATCAGGTGATCCAGGTTAAGCGGCTGCCGCACCCCGGCACGACGTGTCCGGGACCAGGGGCGTGTGCCCGTGGCTGCCTGGTAGAAAGACGTGGATCTGGATGAACCGTAGCCAGCCGCCGTTATGGCAACGGCATGCAGGTGACCTGCATCGATCGACGCCTGAATCCGTGGAAATCGAATATTACGGCTCAGCAATGCGCGCAAAGGCGAGTTGTCCAGCAGCGATCGTGGCGTGCCGACGAGGTAACCGCCGAGCACAATTGACGAAAGCCAGTGCAAGCTGCTCTTCAGCATCGTCAGGCTGCCGGTGCGGAATACCTGGGCACTTCTGAAGTGCCCCCAGACCCGCTCCAGTTCTGCGGCGGCGACCCGGTAGCGGCGCGCCTTGCTGGCAAGCACTATCGAATTGATAGCGCCTGCCGAGGTACCACTAATTACCGGAAACGGATTGACACAACCGGGCGGCAGGATTTCGGCAAGGGCTTTCAAAACGCCGACCTGAAACGCGCCACGCGCGCCTCCGCCGGGCAAGACCAGTCCTGTTTTTTTGTCTTCCGGGTGAATTTTCATTGGCATGGCGTATTATAGGCTGCCCGGGCGCGCTGCCACACGGCATCTCCCCACGAACTTGAACATCGATCAGTATCGGATTAGCGAGGATAAGAATAATGAAGCGTTTCATCTCAATTATGTCAGCTGCGGCACTGCTGCTCATCGGTACGTCATCGCTGGCCGAGCGGGTTCAGATAGGAGAACCGGCACCGGACTTTGAATTGAAAGACCAGAGCGGACAGCTACATTCCATCGAGGACTATCGCGGCCAGTGGGTCACCCTGTATTTCTATCCCAAAGACGACACACCTGGCTGCACCACCGAAGCCTGTGAATTTCGCGACAACATTTTCGCGTTCAAAAACCTCAACTGCCAGATTCTGGGCGTCAGCCTGGACGACGAGGATTCTCATAAGGAATTCTCGGAAAAGTACGGCCTGCCCTTCCCGCTGCTTGCAGATACCAAAGGCACCACCGCCGATGCCTATGGGGTAAAGACGAAATATATGGGTATGTCGGTCGCCAAACGGCAGACCTTCCTGATCGACCCGCAGGGCAACATTGCGAAACACTACGAAAAAGTAGATCCGGACAGCCATTCCCAGCAGGTGCTGGCGGACCTTAAAGCGCTAACAAGTCAATAATTGTAGTTAAGGTATCGTAGGAGCCCGGCCCACCGGGCGACAAAAGAAATCGCCCGGTGGGCTGGGCTCTTACCGGAGGGCTTCAGGTCAATAATTGTAGCCAGGCATCGTAGGAGGGGCGTCCCGCCGCGATTCCCTTTAATGCAATCGTTTGATCCCCTCCCCCAGTCCGCGGACGGTCAGCGGATACATGCGACCTTCCATCAGTTCGCGCGTCAGCTTGATTGAGGGCGTATATCCCCATCGCTGTTCCGGCTCCGGGTTCAGCCATATCGCTTTTGGATAGGCATTCAGGAGACGCTTGATCCAGACGGCGCCGGGTTCTTCGTTCCAGTGTTCGACGCTGCCGCCCGCGTAAACAATTTCGTAGGGGCTCATCGTCGCATCGCCGACAATAACCAGTTTGTAGTCCGGTCCGTACTTGTGCGTGATCTCGGATGTCGGGATGCGCTCGGCATGCCGCCGCCGATTGTCCTTCCACATGCTCTCGTAGACGAAGTTGTGAAAGTAGAAATATTCGAGATGTTTGAATTCGCTCCTCGCAGCCGAAAACATCTCCTCGCAGACGCGGACGTGATCGTCCATCGATCCGCCGATATCGAGACACAGAAGAACTTTTACTGCGTTGTGCCGCTCCGGCACCATCCGAATATCAAGGAAGCCTGCGTTCCGCGCAGTTTTGTCGATGGTGTCATCGAGGTCCAGCTGATCCGCGGCGCCTTCGCGCGCGAATTTGCGAAGTGCCCGCAGCGCGATTTTGATATTTCGCGTCCCCAGCTCGATTTTGTCATCCAGGTTTCGATATTCGCGGCGGTCCCAGACTTTGACCGCGCGACGATGACGGGATCCCTGCTGGCCGATGCGTACGCCTTCCGGATTATAGCCGTAAGCGCCGAACGGCGACGTACCGGCAGTTCCGATCCACTTGCTGCCCCCTTCGTGGCGCTCCTCCTGTTCCTCAAGCCGTTCACGCAATGCTTCCATGAGCTTGTCGAAGCCGCCCATGGCTTCGATCTGCGCCCGCTCCTCCTCTGAGAGCATCAACTCAGCCTGCCTCTGCAGCCAGTCTGCCGGCACTTCGCCGGCCAGCGATTTGAACGCGTCTTCGATGCCTTCAAAATGCGCCGCGAATATCCGATCGAAGCGATCAAACTGCGTCTCATCCTTAACCAGTGCTGCACGTGACAAATAGTAGAAATCGTCGACGCTGTGACCGGCCACACCTCTCTTCAGCGCCTCGAGCAGGGTCAGAAGCTCGGTGATCGATGGCTTCATGCCGCCTTCTTTGAGCATGAAGAAGAATTTCGTCAGCATGATGCTTACTGCCGGGACGTGTTGCGTCTGTCGAGAAATACGAGTTGTTCGAAGAGATGAACGTCCTGCTCGTTCTTGAGCAACGCGCCGTACAGCGGCGGAATCGCCTTGCGCCTGTCCTCTGCACGCAGGGCTTCCGGTGAGATATCTTCGGCGAGCAATAACTTGATCCAGTCGAGCAATTCAGACGTCGACGGTTTTTTCTTCAGTCCCGGCACATCCCGGATTTTGTAGAATGCGGCCAGCGCCTCCTTGAGCAACGTCTTCTTCAGGCCCGGATAATGAACCTCGACGATTTGTTCCATCGTTTTCTGATCCGGAAACTTGATGTAGTGGAAAAAACAGCGCCGCAGGAACGCGTCCGGCAATTCTTTCTCGTTGTTGCTGGTGATGACGATTATCGGACGTTGATTCGCTATTATGAGTTGCTTGGTTTCGTAAACGTAAAACTCCATGCGATCGAGTTCCCGGAGCAAGTCATTCGGAAACTCAATGTCTGCCTTGTCGATTTCGTCAATCAATAAAACGGGGCGCACATCCGATTCGAATGCTTCCCAGATTTTGCCGCGCACAATGTAATTGGCTATATCGTTAACGCGATCGTCACCGAGTTGGGAATCACGCAGCCGAGCGACCGCATCGTAGTCATACAATCCCTGTTGCGCCTTGGTCGTTGACTTGATGTGCCACTCGATCAAAGGCCGGCCCAGTGCTCCGGCAATTTCGAACGCAAGCTGCGTCTTACCGGTACCGGGTTCACCTTTGATGAGAATAGGCCGCTCGAGGGTCACCGCCGCGTTGAC
This sequence comes from Pseudomonadota bacterium, assembly GCA_022567775.1. Classification (GTDB taxonomy): domain Bacteria; phylum Pseudomonadota; class Gammaproteobacteria; order Steroidobacterales; family Woeseiaceae; genus SZUA-117. Next base: position 3,991 of record JADFGH010000081.1, read on the forward strand.
CGCCATTTTCAGATCGTCAGTCGCTATGTAGGTGTTAGTGCCCTTGAATTTCCTGTCTGTCATTCCTGTGTCCGTTGATCCTTGAAGTTGGGGACAGTTTACTGGAATTAAGGGGACAGTTTACTTAATTGACGGAGAAAGGAATTACGAATTTACTTTGCGAACAATTAAGTAAACTGTCCCCTTAATTAACTGTCCGCGGGAATCAGGGTCAACGTATGCACTGATACGCCCGGCAGAAATGCGCTCGGGCGTCCCTCCACCCAGTCATCGTGACCCCGGCTGTAATAATCAGACAACGGGTGCCCGCTTTGCCCGGCAGGCATATGCAAATAGCCATTCGCCTCATCGCCAGGCGCGACGGCAAATCGCTCAGACGCACCGAATGCGGGCCCCAGCACCCGTGGCATATTGGAATCGCCGGGCAGTAAATCGCGCGGCATGTCCAGCCAGCGCGCCAGGAACGGCACCGCCCTGCTCAGCGGATGCCGGATTGCAGCCGTGTTGCGTTCGCCCCAGGTACGTTGACTTAAGGAATCCGCATAACTTTCGCGGTAGTAACTCAAGGTTTCGTCGACTGCGGCGATGAGTAATGCCCGCCAGCTCGGATACTGCGCAGACAACAGGTGACCCGGCTGCTCGTTGATCATGGTCCACAGCGGTGCTTCGAACTGGTTGCTCATGCGAAGTCGCGTGTCGCTGCCAAACTTCTCGCGGACCGGCTGCATCAGCATGTTAAAGACACGCTCGCGAACGCCGGTGCGAAATGCCCGCACGAGACGATAGCCCACGGAATCCGCAGTTGCCCGCGCTTCCCAGTTTTCGACCAGGTCCCGGTACTCCTGCCGCCCTGCGTGGTCCCGCACCGCATCTGCATCCAGCGTTTCCAGCAACAGGCTCTGCCAGCGCGCAAGGAACAGCGCGCGATCGTCGAGTTGTATGGACAGCATGTCTGCCGGGCTGAAACGCTGCCGGGCGAACAATCCATCACGAATCTGGCGCGCCCTTGCGCCCAGGTCGTAGCCACCGTCCCCGATTTTCGCCAGCGCGTCGCGGTCAACTACCCGCGCATTCGCGGTCCAGATACGTTTCGAGTCCGGGTTCAGGATGCGCGGATATTGCTCGGCGGCCAGCCAGCCCGTCCAGCCGCCAGAACGACTCCAGTCAACCGGTAACGCCGGATCGAACTCTGAGCGAATCGGGATTCGCCCGGCGATCGTCCAACCGATATTTCCGGCGGCATCGCCGACGACAAAGTTCTGCGGCGGCATGCCGATGCGATTTGCGATCTGCAGGGCGTCCTCGGCGCTGTCCGCCAGTTCCAGGTCCAGCCCACGCAGGTTTACCGCTTGCGCTTTGTGCGCCAGCCAACTGACAGCCAGCAAGGAATCCGCATATGCATCATTTCTCAGCACCGGACCCCATATGGTTTCGCGAACCAGCATCTCTTCAGGGTCTCCGCCCTTGACCTGGATCGTCTCTCTGTAAATGGTGAATTTTCGCGGCCCCTGCGGAGTGAGATAGGTTCCCGGCGCAGCACCGGGCCGCACGATCACCGCATCGCTCCAGTCGCCATAGCTGTTGGTATTGCCCCAGGCGATATGTCCGTTGCTGCCGGCAACGAGCAAGGGGACGCCCGGCAGTGTTATGCCGTTGAGATCGCGCGGCACCTCGCCATCGACGATCAGGCGCGCACGGTAAAAAACACTCGGGGTCGTTATTCCAAGATGCATGTCGTTCGCAACGATGGCGCGACCCGAATCGGTGAGCGCCCCTGCAACCGCCCAGTTATTGCTGCCAACCATAAATGGTTCAGCAACCTCCGTGAACGGGTGATTCGCTGCCGACTGGACCGATCCCGCCACCGGCAATCCAGACCTTTGCGGTGGCGGCGACGACGGTCTCGAAGCGCCCTGCATCGGCGCATCCCAGCTCGTACCATCCGGATACAGGAAGTCGAACAGGGCTTGCGGCAGGACCCGGTGAGCGAGTCCCCGGCGTGCATCACGATTCGCACGGTCGTCATTGAGTTCCAGGAACATGTTGTAGACCACGAGAAGCGAGTCCTCGGGTTCCCATCGTTGCGGTGTCGAGCGCAATAGAAAGTATTCGAAAGGTCTGGCACTTAAGGATTGCAGCCCGGCATTAACACCGGCGGAATAGGCCGCAATCACTTCACTATCAAAAGACGCCAGGCCTGCGGAAATTGCGCGGGCGCGGTTGCGAAATCTGTGCAGACGATTTCGTTTATCGAGCGGCAGAGCAACCGCTCCAAAAAGCTCGGCGAGTTCGCCCGCGGCGCGGCGGCGGCTCAGGTCCATCTGGAAAAACCGGTCCTGACCGTGAACGAAGCCGGTCGCGAAGGCAAGATCACTGCGATTGCGGGCCGTAATCACCGGGATGCCGGCTGCATCACGTTCAATCAGGACGGCGTCGCGAATATGATCGACAAGCAGGCGACCGTCGAGTTGCGGCAGGCTCCCGCGCAAGGTGAGATAGCCCGCAAGCACCACGGCCACAAGCAAAACCACAGACCAGGTAACAAGCCGTTTCAGGAATCGCATGACTTGCTCACAAGGTTCAGATGGATGAGTTGACGCTGATGATCTTCATCGAATTGGTACTACCGGAGACGCCGCTCAGGTCACCCTTGGTGAAAATGACCAGATCACCTTCGTCGACGAGCTCGTTTGACAGGAGCGTGGAGAAAATATCGCGGTATAGCCGGCGAGGATCTGTATGTACGATCTGGAAAGATACCGGGTAGACGCCCCGGTACAAAGTAACCCGGCGGCTGGTCGCATCGTGCGGTGTAAACGCGTAGATCGGAATATCGGACCTGATTCTCGACATCCAGAGCGTCGTCGAACCGGATTCCGTGAGAGCGATGATCGCCTTGACGTTCAGATGATTCGCTGTGTACATGACTGCCATCGCAATGGCTTCATCAACCTCTTCAAACCTGTCGTCGAGCCGATGGGTTGTGCGGCCTGTGGCCAGCAAGTGTTTCTCCGCGCCTTTGCAAACATCGCTCATCGCAGTCACGACGGCGACCGGATATTCGCCGATCGCAGTTTCGGCTGAAAGCATTACCGCATCGGTGCCATCCATGACAGCATTCGCGACGTCCGAAACTTCCGCACGGGTTGGAATCGGGTTATTGATCATTGACTCCATCATCTGCGTCGCCGTGATCGCAACCTTGTTTTTGTGGCGAGTAAGGCGAATGATGCGTTTTTGCATGCCTGTCAGCTCGGCGTAGCCCATTTCGACACCGAGGTCACCGCGTGCAACCATAACGACGTCAGCGACATCAATAATCTCATCGATGCAGTCCAGCGCTTCGACCCGTTCAATTTTGGCGATCACTTTGCCGTTCCCGCCGGCAGCCTCGGAAAGCGAGCGGGCCTCCTCGACGTCGGCCGCACTGCGCACGAATGACACCGCGATAAAGTCCATGCCCGATTCCGCTGCGAAGCGAATGTCATCGCGGTCTTTTTCGGTCAGCGCCGGCGCCGACAATCCGCCGCCCTGGCGATTGACGCCCTTGTGATCCGACAGCACGCCACCAATAATGACGGTCGTGTGAACCCGGGTGCCCTCAATGCTGTCTATCCGCAATGTGATTTGCCCGTCATTGAGCAGAAGCACATCACCTGCCGCAACATCCTGGTGCAGGTCATCGTAGGCAACACTAACTCCGTCTTTGTTGCCCGCGTTGTCGCCAAGGGAAGAATCGAGGAAAAATTGGTCGCCCTTGGACAACGTGACCTTGCTGTTTTCGAATCGTTTTACGCGGATTTTAGGGCCCTGCAAATCGCCGATGACGCCGACGAACCTGCCGCAATCAGCGGCGACTTCCCTCAGTAATTTCAGACGCTTTCGCTGCGCGTCGTGATCACCGTGCGAAAAGTTGAGCCTGGCCACATCCAGGCCGGCATCGATCATCTCGTGGAGCGTTTTCGCATCGTCGGTAGCCGGCCCAAGCGTCGCAATAATTTTTGTCCTGCGCAGCATGGGCGCGATTATTGCACAGGAAACCAGGGCCCATCTCATAAATCCGCATGGCTGCGAAGCGGACTCTGCGGGATGGGCGGTTGCTGCCGCTGTGGTCTTTCCTTATGTACTCTGCAGCCAATACAGGTAAGCTTGTGCCCTGTCCTAACAGCATTCACCGGAATACAAGAAACTGCCTATGCTCAATCGCCGCCGCTTTTTACAGACAATTATTGTCGCAGCCACCATCCCGGCTGCCAGTACGGCAATGGCCAAAACGGCGTCCCACGCCGGCTTCGGCAAATTACGGCCTGATCCGAATGGCATTCTCGATTTGCCGCAAAATTTTTCCTACCAGGTTATCTCGCGGCACGGCGAGGAAATGGACGACGGCTTGCTGGTTCCAGCCCGGCATGACGGCATGGCGGCGTTCCCGGGTAAGGACGGCTCTGTCCTGCTTGTCTGCAATCATGAGAACCCGGCACGAGTGCAGAGATTCGGCGCGTTCGGTGCGCAGGCGGAGCGCCTCGACAGGATCGATCGGTCCAGGGTGTATGACGTCGGGAAAGGCATCACGCCCGGTACCGGGGGGACCACCACG
>JADFGH010000082.1 GCA_022567775.1 Pseudomonadota bacterium
AATAACTGCTGGTGCTGCTGATGTCGACATTAATTTCACCGAATATACGCTCGATAACGGCTTGCGCCTGGTTGTTCACGTAGACAACAAAGCGCCTATTGTCGCCGTAAATGTCTGGTATCACGTTGGCTCGAAAAACGAAAAACGCGGGAAAACCGGTTTTGCGCACCTGTTCGAGCATCTCATGTTCAACGGTAGCGAAAATTACGATGACGAGTACTTCAAACCATTCGAATTAGTGGGCGCCACCAACATGAATGGCACGACCAATTTTGATCGGACCAATTATTTTCAAAATGTGCCAAAAACGGCGCTGGATATGGCTCTCTGGATGGAGTCAGACCGCATGGGGCACCTGTTGGGTGCCATTACACAGGAAAAGCTGGACGAGCAGCGCGGCGTGGTACAAAACGAAAAACGACAGGGAGATAACCAGCCCTACGGCAAAGTCTTCTACAGCATCCTCGCAGGCGTTTACCCCGAGGGGCATCCATATGCCACGTCTGTAATTGGCTCAATGGAAGATCTCGATGCCGCCAGCCTCGAGGACGTACACGAATGGTTCAAAACCTACTACGGGCCGAATAATGCGGTCATCGTCGTTGCCGGCGATGTAGTGCCTGAAGAGGTCTACCAGAAAGTCGAACATTACTTCGGCGATATTCCGCCTGGACCGCCAATCGCCAAAAAACAGAGGTGGGTTGTAAAACTCGAGCGTGACAAAAGAGAGGTCATGCAGGATCGCGTTCCCCAGGCGCGACTCTACAAGATATGGGGCGGTCCAAGTCTGACGGAAGAGGATAACGATCTTCTGAACCTGGCCGGTGACGTACTGGCCACCGGCAAGAATTCCCGGCTGTTTGAGCGCCTCGTTTACAACGATCAGATCGCCACATCTGTACAGGCCGGTATGTTCGACAACGAAATCGGCGGTCTCTTCTTTTCCTCCGTTACCGTACAGCCAGGAGGTGATCTCAAAGAGGTGGAGAAGGCCCTAAACGAGGAAATCGAACGTCTCCTCAAAGACGGAATAACTGAAGAGGAGTTGGAACGAGCAAAAACACAGCGCCGTTCAGCGTTCGTCAGGGGGCTCGAAAGCGTTGGTGGATTTGGTGGTAAGTCGGACATTCTGGCGATGAACGCGGTGTACGAGGGTGACCCGGGGGCCTACCGGAAATCCATGGATCGACTTGAGGCAGCCACTGCTGAGGACGTTACAGCGGCCGCGCGCCGCTGGCTTTCGGCTGGCGCCTACCATCTTGAGGTGCACCCGTTTCCGGACGTGGCTGCGACTGGCGAGGGCGCTGATCGTTCGTCAGTGCCAGACACGATCAGCTTTCCGGAAGTCAAATTCGCAGAATTCGAACGGGATTTTCTGGCGAACGGCATGGAACTGATCGTTGCCAATCGTAGTGCGGTCCCCGTCGTCAATATCCGGATGAGCCTCGACGCGGGATATGCATCGGATCAGTTCGGCGAACTCGGAACGTCCAGCCTTGCAATGACAATGCTGGACGAAGGAACGACAAGTCGCTCTGCCCTTGAGATCAGCGACGAGCTGGCGCGCCTGGGAGCACGGTTCAATGCAGGGTCGAGCATCGATTCGTCAACCATCGGTATCAGCGCTTTGAAGGAGAACCTTGACGCCTCGCTCGATATCTTCGCCGATATCATCCTTAATCCCACATTTCCGGATAACGAACTGGAACGACTGCGAAAGATGCGCATCGCGCGGATCCAGCAGGAAAAGACCCAGCCCGTTGGTCTCGCAATTCGTGTGTTCCCCAAATTGCTGTATGGGGAGGGACACGCCTATTCCATGCCGTTGACAGGATCGGGCACGGAAGAATCTGTCCGGCGCATCTCGCGCGACTCGCTGGTCGATTATCACCGCACCTGGTTCCGGCCAAACAACGCGACCATGATTGTTGTTGGCGATACGTCGATGGCCGAGATAAAGCCGAAACTCGAACGCCTCTTTCGAAATTGGGAGCCGGGCACGATACCGACGAAAAATATCGCCGACGTGAGCCAACGCGATGCAGAGCAGGTTTATATCATTGACAGGCCAGGCTCGGAGCAATCCATAATTTTCGCCGGCAATATTGCACCAGCCGTCGGCGATGGCAATGAGATCGCGGTTGAAACAATGAACGAGATCATCGGCGGCAGCTTCACCTCACGCATCAACATGAACCTGCGAGAGGATAAAGCCTGGGCTTATGGTGCGTTTACGATGTTGCTGGACACGAAAGCACAGCGACCATTCATTGCCTACGCACCGGTGCAGACCGACAAGACCATGGAGTCGATGGCCGAAATCAAACGTGAGCTTACCGAGTATCTTGGTGACAACCCGGCCACAGAAGAGGAAATTGACAAGGTCAAGAGCAATAACACGCTGAGCCTGCCTGGCCGTTGGGAAACCGCAGCAGCAGTACTGCGCGACATCGGCAAGATCGTTACCTATGATCTGCCCGATGACTATTGGGACACGTACGCTGACAACGTGCGCAACGTTTCCGGCGAACAAATCGCCGAAGCGGCGGCTGCGGTCATCAAACCGGATAAGCTGATCTGGGTGGTTGTTGGCGACCGGGAAAAGATTGAGTCACGAATTCGCGAGCTCGAACTCGGCGAAATCACGCTGCTGGACCAGGATGGGAATGAGATTCAGCCCACAGCGTCCAATTAAGGCTCCATGGCAATCGAAGCGGTTTCTGCATGAAAGGACGAGCAATTACCTGCACTGTTTGATGGCGCCTCGATTTTGGCTCGATTTCGCCCGACGGTCCGCTGGCGCGTATTGTTATGTTTAGCGGTTAATCACTTGCATCAACATTTTTGTCTTGTGCGCGACCAACTCTGTAAGAATCGACAATACCGATCAACCAGGAAACTAATAAGACAGCCAGGGCGATATCCAGCAGTTGCGATTCGGCGCCCGCAGTTTGTCCTGATACCAATTCCGAAATTGTTGCCGCATCAAACTGGATTTCACCACTTTGAATTTTTTCGGTTATTTGCAGAGCCGTCTCTACCGATTTTGCAATCAAAAAATATAGCCCGGCAAATGCTGTGCCGGCTAAAATGACACCAGGAATATACTTCTTCAAGAGAAAATGCCCGACGCCAGGAAATATAAAAGCCGATAACAAGGCTGCTTTCATTGGCTTTTTCATCAGCTATACCAGCGTTCAAAACACCGTGGATGGAAGGAAAACATAACAGCGCCCCCTGACATCTGGTTAAGGATACAAGATCTGATCTTTATTCACTACGAAGCGGTCGGGCATTTCCTACGATATGGCGGCGCGCAACACTAAATGCGATTGACCCCATGTCTCATGCGCCCAGGCTGATGATCTGCTCGGCGCGATTGATCGCTTCCGGCCGATGGGCAACGCTTATTACGGTGATGCCCAGTTCGCGGATGTTTTGCAGCACCCGCTTTTCCGTGCTGACATCAAGATGGCTGGTGGCCTCATCCAGAAAAAGGATAGCGGGCCTCCGGTACAGCGCGCGCGCCAGCACCAGGCGCTGGACCTGTCCGCCCGACAGGTTTTTGCCCATGTCACTGATCTGTGTCTGCAGCTTCATCGGCAGATCCTGAATGTCCGGCCAGATTTCCGCTGCGATGGCAGCCTCTCGCAAACGCGCCAGGTCAGGTGCCGCATCGAATGCCGAGATGTTTTCCGTAACCGTACCCTGGAAGAGCGCATCACTCTGCAACACAAAACCCGTTTGTCCTCGCAGCGAATCCCTGTTCCACAACGCCAGCTCCATGTTGTCCACGTAAATCTGACCTGTGTTTGCCGGCAGATGCCCGGCCAGCAGTTTCAGCAATGTTGTCTTGCCACATCCCGACGGGCCGGTGATCACGACATTGACGCCCGCAGCAATGTCGCAACAGAAGTCCCGCACTATCCAGCGCCCCGCCGAATAACGGAACGCGATGTTTTCGGCTTTTAGCGACCCCTTTACGGTTGAATTGATCGCACCTGCTGGAATAGCCGGCATTGGTTCGGCCAGCACGATATCCGAGAGCCTGCCCGTGTGCACTTTCAGCAGGAAGAATTTCTGGACCGCTTCCGCAAGACCAAGCGCCGCAGACCCAAACCTGCCGCGCAGACTCATGAACGCGAACAGGACACCGAGCGTAAAGTGCTTGTCGAGAACACCGGCGATGCCGATGCCCAGAAAAAGCACTTGCTCGAATACGCCGACGATGCCGGTGCCGGTTTCCTGTGCGATCGACAGCCTGCCGTCACGAACGCGTGCGTTGGTCGCGTCGGAGAAGTGATTTTGCCAGTGAGCGAGTCTTAAGTGCTCGAGTCCGAGCACCTGCACCACATCGCATGCGCGAAGTGATTCAAGCAGCGAACTGTTCTGTGACGCCGTGTGAATGATCGCCTGCTCCCCCAGACGCCGGCTTGCTGGCAAAATCATTGCCATCAGGAGCGCCGAAAGCGCGAGCCCTGCCAACGAGACCGCGGTCAGCCAGCCACTGTAAAGAAACATGATTGCCAGCGTCGTCAGCAATACAGCGCTATGTACGACGCTGTTGATGACATCGTCGGTTAGCGCCTGCCTGATTGGCGTGAGTGATTCGAGTTTGGACATCAGGTCACCAGGGTGGCGGCTATTGATAAAAGCCGCCGGCAAGCAGAACAGGTGACGCATGACACTGACGGAACTGTCGATGGCCAGGTTGGTGCCGGTAAACAGACTGATCCAGCGCCGTAATCCGTCGAGCATCACGCCGGTGAGCATGATCAGTGCGAGACCCCCAAGCGCACGGTACAGCCACTCGCGATCCTGGCCCAATACCAATTCATCGATCAGAATCTGCGTGGCAATCGGTGGCGCCAGCGCCAGCACCTGGGTGCTCAGCAACAGGCAAAACATCAGCCCAAGATAGCGGTAGAGGTGACGAAAGGACCCGGCAAAATCCGCGAAAGACAAGGTAACTCGCTCGCTCTGCCTGCGAAACCCGCGCGCAGGTAGCAGCTCCAGCGCGACGCCTGTGAATGATTCATCGAATTCTGCTGGCCCGACTTTCCTGCGGCCGGTTGCGGGATCATGAATCAGGCAACGACGACGCCCATAGCGAACCAGGACCACAAAATGGTCCATGCGCCAGTGCAGTACGGCCGGAAGTCGTAAGCGATGCATTTCGGAGAGTGCCAGTCGTAACGGCCGCGCCGTCAGCTGAAGATGCTTTGCTGTGTACAACAGGTCACTGAATGTCATGCCTCGACCGGAGACACCGTGCAACTTCCTTAACTCATCCAGAGGAGTGCGCTTGCCATGGAACGCGGCAACCATGGCCAGACAGGTAAGTCCGCACTCCGAGCTCTCCTGCTGGAAAATGATCGGGACCCGTCGACGACGCCGAGTGCCGCCAATAGCGTCAGACATCCTGGTCTCCTGACCCGGTTGCGACAACGCGCAGGAGCCATTCGAAAAGTCTGTAGCGTCGCTGTACGAGGTCAGCCTGGAATGAGGTGCCGGGTGCCAGCGGCCAGGTCGCGTTGAACGCTTTAATATGGGTTTCGTTGAGTCTCGCCCGGACTTCGAAGACCGGACCGGTCAGCGCCAGCGGCACGCTGATTTCCCTCGGTACTATCGCGACGCTCGATATCGAAGTAACGACTGCGGTGCTGGTACCAAATAACTGGTACGGATAGGCGTCAAGGCGAAGTTGCACAACCTGACCTTTCTGCAGAAAGCCGGCTTTAGCGCTCGGCAGGTACAGCCATGCCTCGAGTTCCTGATGTGGCCGGTATACCTTGAGCAGGGCTTGTCCGGCGATGACCGCGGAACCTGGCCGCACGTTGACCCTCGCAACGACGCCGGCTTCGGATGCGCGGATATCCTGACTGATCAGGTGTTCATGCTCAACGACCTGGCGCTGCAAACGCCGTTGTTCAAGATCGTGCAGGATTGCCTGGCGCGCCGCCGCATCGCCTGCTTCGGCGCGCGCCCGCAAAATGGCAGCAACCTCCTGCTCGTAGTCCAGCATGGTACGCCTTATGGTGGCGCTCCTGGCCCTGGCCTGCAGCAACAGGGATTGCTCCTGGTCGAGAGCCTCAACGGAAATGCCTCCCTTGCTGGCGAGGCCCCGGCGTCGCGCTAACCGTCGCTCGAATAACTCAACCTGGTCCTGCTGAAGTTCGTATTCGGTTTTCGCAACGGCGAGCCGCTTAGTGATCGAATCCTGACGCTCGCCGAGCGCCAGCAAATGGCTGCTATCGATCGCCACCTGCCGTGCGTGTGCCTCGCCCAGTAGCGCGATTTCTGCACGCAACGACGGTAATTGGAGCCTGGCGAGCTGCTCCTGGTTGGTGGTGATATTGAGCAGCAGGTCGCCGGCATTGATGAGCTGCCCTTCGCGAACATTAATTTTGGTGACCCTGCCTGGCGCGCTGGCAACAATGTCGAGCAATCCGTCCGGCGGCATCAGTACCCCGACAGCCCTGGCGCGTTGCGGAATCTCTACATACCAGGCGACAAAACCAAGCAACAGCATGGCCAGCACACCAACTGCCAATGCGACCAAACCGGAAGGCGGCACGATCACTGATACCGAACCAAATAGCCGGTGGCTGGCTGACTGTACCGCGCTCCTGCGAAAAAGCGTCGTAACGCCTGTCTTGTTCGCAACCTCCTGTCGCATGAGATGAGCATCCGTTCCCACAGTCATAACATTTGATCATGGCGAGTCGTAATGAGCGATCTCATTTACACGGCGCTTTGCCCGGTTTTTCGTGGCGCCCTCGCCTGCGCCAGGCAAAAAAACATGACCGTATCGAGGCGCAATGCGATAACCTCCGAAAACTGTCCTGAGGAAATGTTTATTGGCGATTGCGCATGACGATTGACGACTACATAACGCTCATCGACGACGCCAGTGTCTATGACGTCGCCAGCGAAACTCCGCTGGAGCTTGCCAGCAATTTGTCCGCACGACTCGGCAACCGAATCTTCATGAAACGCGAAGATTTGCAACCGGTTTTCTCGTTCAAAATTCGCGGCGCTTACAACAAAATTGCCAAATTGTCGCAAGATGCGCTGGATGCCGGCGTTATCTGCAGCTCAGCCGGTAATCACGCCCAGGGAGTCGCGCTTGCAGCGCAAAGGAAAGACGTTCGGGCAGTTATCGTCATGCCGGTTACCACACCGACAATCAAGATCAACGCGGTCAGGTCGCTTGGTGGCGAGGTAATCTTGCACGGCGATACTTACGACGATGCGTATGCACGTGCCAGGGAACTTGAACAAGAGCAAGGACTGACCTTCATTCACCCATTTGATGATCCTGCCGTGATCGCCGGCCAGGGCACAATCGGCCGCGAACTGGTCGATCAGCTTGAAGAGGATGTGCAGGCAGTTTTCGTACCGATTGGCGGCGGCGGCCTGATTGCCGGGATCGCTGCTTACCTGAAGGGCAAGAAGCCGGACATCAGGATCATCGGCGTCGAGCCGGAGGATTCTGCGGCGATGCAGAAATCGCTTGCAGCCGGAGAACTTATTACGCTGGATCACGTTGGCATTTTTGCGGACGGCGTGGCGGTGCGCCGCGTGGGTGATGAAACATTCAGAATTTGCCAACAATTGGTCGATGAAATCGTCACCGTCGATACCGATCAGATTTGTGCCGCTATTCGGGATATTTTTGAGGACACACGTTCGATCGTCGAACCCGCCGGTGCACTGGCTGTGGCGGGTGCAAAAAAATATATCGCGGCAAACAGCATTGAAAACCAGGCATTTGTCGTCATCAACGGTGGCGCGAACGTTAACTTCGATCGCCTGCGGCATATCGCCGAGCGAGCAGCAATCGGCGAACAACGTGAAATGCTGCTCGGCGTCGAGATCCCGGAAAAACCCGGTAGCTTCCGGACATTTTGCGAAGCCCTCGGTCGGCGCGGCATCACCGAATTTAATTACCGTTACAGCGATTCCAGGAAAGCGCACATTTTCGTCGGGGTGGAGTTACGGCGCGGCGCCGAAGAACATGCCGAGCTTATTGAAAACCTGACCAGGCTTGGATTTCCCCTCGTCGATCTGAGCGACAACGAGATGGCCAAGCTGCATGTCCGCCACATGGTTGGAGGAACCGCAAGAATCGAGAATGAAAGACTCTTCCGCTTCGAATTTCCCGAACGGCCAGGTGCGTTGCTGGATTTTCTGAAAGCAATTGGTACCGACTGGAATATCAGTCTCTTTCATTACCGGAATCATGGCTCGGACTACGGAAGAATCCTGGCCGGGATCCAAGTCGCTGCCGAAGAATCAGAAGAGCTGGAAGCCCACCTGGCCGATCTCGGTTACTCGTATAGTGAGGAGAGTGACAATCCTGCGTATACGATGTTTTTAGCGTAGGAGCCGGCCTACCGGGCAATCGATGCCCGATACGTGGACTCAACCCGAATCGCTCGCTGGGGCGAGCTCCTACAGGCGAGCTCCTACAGGCGAGCTCTTACGACGGATTGCCGCGAATCGTTTTGTAGGAGCCCGGCCTGCCGGGCGATCGATGCCCGATACGTGGACTCAACCCGAATCGCTCGCTGGGGCGAGCTC
>JADFGH010000397.1 GCA_022567775.1 Pseudomonadota bacterium
GGCAATCGGTCGATATCGAGACCACGGGCGGCGATGTCAGTCGCAACCAATACCCGAAGCTCTCCGGCCTTGAATTCTTTGAGTGCACGAGTTCGAGCCGCTTGTGACTTATTGCCGTGGATCGCGCAAGACTCAATACCGTCGTCCGACAGTTGCCCGGCAAGCCGATTTGCGCCGTGTTTTGTGCGTGTGAATACGAGGACCTGCCTCCAGTTCTCCTTGCCGATGCGATGCGACAGCAACTCGCGTTTGCGGCGCTTGTCGACTGGATGCACGATCTGACTGACCAGTTCCACCGGTTTATTTCGGGCCGCAACCTCAATCTCGGTCGGCGCATTCAACAGTTTTGCTGCAAGACGCCTGATGTCATTGGAAAACGTTGCTGAGAAAAGGAGGTTCTGGCGTTCACCCGGCAGCATCTCGAGAATTCTGCGAATGTCCCGGATGAAGCCCATGTCGAGCATGCGATCTGCCTCGTCCAATACAAGTATTTCAACGCTGCACAGATTGATTGTGCCCTGCCGGGCATGGTCCAGCAGACGGCCAGGCGTGGCCACCACGATGTCGACACCCTTGCGTAATTTTGCAATCTGAGTATTGATGCTGACTCCACCAAAAATCACACAAGTCCTGAATGGCAGGTAGCTGCCATAATCGCGAACGCTCTCGGCAACCTGTGCGGCAAGTTCTCGTGTCGGCGTGAGAATCAGGGCGCGGATAGTGCGCCGGCCGCCGGATTGCGACTCTTGCAGCCGCTGCAACAGCGGCAACGTGAAGCCTGCCGTCTTGCCGGTACCTGTCTGGGCGCCTGCCAGGATATCGCGTCCATCAAGGATGTGTGGAATTGCCTGCTGCTGGATCGGGGTCGCCTGACGGTAGCCCTTTTCATCGACCGCACGCAGCAATTCGGCCGACAGGCCGAGTTGATTGAATAACATTGATTTTTTGCTCCAAGGTCGCCTGACCCAGTTGCGGGGTGTGTTTTCCGCGTTTGGTTCGGCCCAGGCTGGAAATTCCAAAGCGGCTCCGGCGGCCGCTGCTGCGGGGCCGGAATGATCGGCGCAGACCGATGTGCGCCAGAACGGGGCGGACTATAACAGGCGTTTTCGCGAATGGAAGGGTGCAGAAGCACAATTTGCAGGACACCGCGGCTCATATCGGCTGCTGCACGGAATCAGGCGCCGTCCTGGCCCTGATCTATGGCAACATCTTCGCTTCCACTGGTGAGGCGCCATAATGAAACTCCGAGACGCTGTTGACCTGTTGGTTCTGGCCGCAGTGTGGGGCGCCTCATTCCTGTTCATGCGAATCGCTGCGCCCGAGTTCGGATCTGTGGTACTCGTTCAGCTGCGAGTGACCATTGGGGCGCTGTTCCTGTTGCCCATATTCATGGTTCGCGGGCAGATTTCCGAACTCAGAATACATTGGAAGAAACTTGGCCTGCTCGGCGCCATAAATTCTGCGATTCCGTTTTGTCTGCTGACCTATTCCACCCTGTACCTGACCGGTGGCTTCGCGTCGATCCTCAATGCCACGGCACCGCTCTTTGGCGCGCTGATCGCCTGGTTGTGGTTGGCGGACAAGCTGAATGGCAGTCGCATTGCAGGTTTGCTTATCGGCCTCGCCGGGGTCATCACGCTGGTCTGGAACAAAATCGGATTGGATGCCGGTGACGTTACTGTAGCCGTTTTCGCGGCCATCCTGGCATCGGCCTTTTACGGAGTCGGCGCGAACTACACCAAGCGACACGTAGGCGATGTGAGTTCACTTGCCATCGCGACCGGCAGCCAGATCAGTGCCGCTATCGTCCTGTTGCCCGCGGCAATCATCCAGTGGCCGACAGGCCCGATTAGCGCCGCGGCATGGATATCAGTCGCCATCATGGGCGTCGCAAGTACCGGGATAGCCTATCTCCTGTATTTTCGTTTGATTGCAAATGTGGGCCCTGCCAAGGCGATCTCGGTCACCTATCTCGTGCCGGTCTTTGCCGTCTTTTGGGGCGCTATGTTCATCGATGAGAGTGTGACGACGACGATGATATTCGGCTGCGCAATCATCCTGATCGGTACTTCCCTTGCCACCGGAGCTCTGCCGCTTGCGAGAAAGTCCGGCCTGGGGCGTCCGCAAGGCTAATCAGCCA
>JADFGH010000398.1 GCA_022567775.1 Pseudomonadota bacterium
TGGTGGCAGATGCGTCTGCTACCGGCGCCGTTGCTAATGGCACCGAATCCACGGCATCCGGGTCTCTTTCAAGCATGGCCCAGATGGCGGCGCCTAGCACCATGAGTCCAATCACGCTGATGACCGGCACGACGAATTTCATGAACACCGGCGGCAGTGGCTGCCCGGACACCTCGGATGCCGCACGCCGCACGAGGCGCTTGTTGACCGTTCGTGATTCGCGGCTGTATGCACCCAGCAGCGCGCGATCACAGATGACATTCATTACCCGCGGCACGCCGCCCGATAATCGATACACTTCGCGCCTGGCCCGCGCATCGAAAATTTCGGTCAGTGCCCCGGCAACCCTCAAGCGATGATGTATGTACTTGTCTGCTTCATCCCGCGAAAGGGGCTCGAGATGATAACGACCTGTTACGCGCTGCGCGAGCTGACGCATATTGTTCTGCGACAACTTCTCCCGCAATTCCGGCTGCGCAATCAGGATGATCTGCAGCAATTTCTGTTTTGCGGTTTCGAGATTGGTCAGCAGACGCAATTGCTCAAGAACATCCTCAGCGAGATTCTGTGCTTCATCGATCAACAGTATTGTCCGCCGTCCGCGCGCATGGGCGTCCAGCAGGTGAAGATTCAGTGCATCAACCAGTGCCTTCGTACTGCCCTTGTCCTCGGGCAGCGCTATGCTGAGTTCCTCGCAAATCGCCGTGAGGAATTCGATTGCCGTCAACTGCGGATTAAGAATCAGCGCAATATCGACTTCAGCGGGAATTTGTCCGAGCAAGGTGCGGACAAGCGTTGTCTTGCCGGTTCCGACCTCGCCGGTTAGCTGGATGAAACCACCGCTTTCGGTGACGCCATACACAAGGTGTGCGAGCCCCTCGCCATGCCGTTCGCTCATGAACAGATAACGTGGGTCAGGCGTTATCGTGAACGGCTTTTCGTTGAGGCCAAAAAAGCTTGTATACATGGTGCGGCGGTGTACCTGGTTCGACCGATTGCTTACATGAGCGGAATTCTACCTGATTTGATCGCTGTCCAGCGTCCGTGCCCGCCCGACGGACATCTTGCCGAAGCGGGCGCGAATCTCGTCAACGGTTTGGTCGAGTGGCGTT
The DNA here is from genome assembly GCA_022567775.1 of Pseudomonadota bacterium. Lineage (GTDB taxonomy): Bacteria > Pseudomonadota > Gammaproteobacteria > Steroidobacterales > Woeseiaceae > SZUA-117. Next base: position 1,113 of record JADFGH010000398.1, read on the forward strand.
CCACCGGCAGCAAGCTCTGGCGCAAACAGGTCCGGTTGTGCGTCGTTGGCCAGGTCGCTGCCGCCCACGCCCAGCAGGCGAACGCGCACCCCCGGATGTTCGAGCAGCCAGTCAGCAAGCAGGTCTTTTGCAGCTTCATACAACTGGTCCGTACTGTTGCCAGGCGGGCGCAGTGCTCGCTGTCGCGTAAAGGTCGAAAAATCCGACTGGCGAATTTTCACTTGTACCGTACCGGCAACCAGTGCTCTGGCGCGCAGCCGGCTTGCGGTTCTCTCACTCAAGCCTAATAGCTGGCGGTTCATTGCCGTTACCTCGGACAGGTCTGTATCGAATGTCTCTTCGGCGCTGATCGATTTGTCGGCCCTGGAAGAAACCACTGGCCGGTCGTCGATACCGGAAGCCCGGTCCCGTGTGCGCTGCGTGAATTTTCCGAATATGGGTTCGAGATCACGATCCGGTGCCAGCCGCAGATCGGCAATTGTCTCGATACCGACGCGCTTCAACCTGGCCAGCGTTTCACGGCCGATGCCCGGGATCACGCGGGCCGGCAGGGGATCCAGAATCTCACGAACATTTTCCTGCGTCACGACACTCAGACCATCGGGCTTATCGAGATCAGACGCGATCTTTGCGACCAGCTTGTTCGGCGCAACACCGACAGATGCGGTAAGTGCGGTTTGCGCCCTGATTCGGTTCTTTATTTCCCTCGCAATGCCGACCTCGTCGCCAAACAATGACAGGCTTAAGCTTACGTCCAGGAATGCCTCGTCCAGCGACAGCCCTTCGACGAGTGGTGTGAACTCACGAAAAATCGTGAAGATGTCCTTCGACACTGATTGGTAGTGCGACATCTGCGGCGCCACCCTGAGCAAATCGGGGCAGCGGCGATAAGCGTCCCGCATCGGCATCGCCGACCGGATGCCAAACCTGCGTGCCTCGTAGCTCGCAGCAGCAACCACGCCGCGATTGCTGCTGCCGCCGACGACAAGCGGTTTGCCGCGTAAGAAAGGATCGTCGCGCTGCT
>JADFGH010000399.1 GCA_022567775.1 Pseudomonadota bacterium
TCCCGAACCGTCGGTGTATCCGGCAGGGGCCTGGCAGCGCCTTGTGTCGCTGTTGTTCGAGGTATACGGCGATGAATGGCTGGTGCTGCCCGCGATGCATTACCGCTGGCATTTCAAGCGACAGAACCTGGCCTATGTCCTCAGGAATTTCGGTGACATTATCAAGCCGGGCTGGCCGCGCTTGCTGCGGCCCATTGGCGGGCTGCCGGCTGCGATGGTTTTCGGCAATCTGTACAAACCGGTTATGGGGCGTAGCCGCCGCAATATTGGCGAGGTTGAAAAGAGTTACGAATCGTTTCTCGATGATTTCAGTCGCCACCTCGAAGACCATGAGTACCTGCAGGGCAGCAGGCCGGGCATTGGTGACTTCGGGTTGATCGGGCCTCTCTATGCGCACCTTTATCGAGACCCTTATCCGGGCGCACTGATGCGGCAGCGAGCCCCGAATGTTGCGCAATGGGTAGAGCGCATGCAGCATCCGGTGAGGTTTGACGGCAGCTTTCTCGCGGACGACCAGGTTCCGGTAACTTTGTATCCGATGCTGAGGCGTATGTTCGATGAACAATTACCGGTACTCGTGGATACGCTGCGCAGAGTAGGGCGGTGGGCTGAAGAGCACCCGGACGCAAAGGGGATTCCACGGTTTATTGGCAAGCATGAATTCACGCTTGGCGAGGTGACGGCGACTCGCTATGTCATGCCGTTTGCGCAATGGATGTTTCAGCGGCCATTGGCGCATTACCAATCGTTGTCGGTAGCGGACAAGGCGAGAATTGATCCGATCCTGGATGAGCTGGGTGGGCTTGGTGGTTTGCAGGAGCCTGTTGCGGCGCCGCTGAAATTTGCAGACTACCGCCTGCGCCTGGATCGCCAGGCTGATACAACAGCCGGATGAACAAATAACGCGATTAATGCGCATATTCGGGAGTAATCTGATGGATATTATTGTCGGATCAGGGAGTGACGTTGTTACGATCCCGGGGATTCTTCCCCGCTGTCTGCGAAACGTCAGCTAACGAAAAACAACAAGGGGGAGCAGATGACAAATCCGGCTTTACAGTGTGTCGCTTTGATTCTTGGGTCAGGCGGTTTGCTGGCCCTGCCGGTCAGCGGATTTTCGCAGGATGCCGATGATGCGGAGATCGACGAGATCGTCGTCATTTCCAGCAAGATCGCGGTGCCGCGCAGGCAGGTCGGCGTGGCCGTTTCCGTCATCGACGGCGAGGAAATCGAGCTGCGCGGCTTTGCCTCGGTCGCTGACGTGCTGCGCACGCAGCCGGGCGTTTCGGTATCGGCGGCTGGCGGGGTCGGCAACACGACGTCCCTGCGTATCCGTGGCGAGGAAAGTTTTCGCACGCTGGTAATCGTTGACGGTGTGAGGGTATCCGACCCCACCACGCCGCAGGTCGGACCGAGCTTTGACCACCTGCTGACTACCGGGGATCTGCAGCGCATCGAGATTTTAAGAGGACCGCAGGGATTCATGTACGGTGCGGACGCAGGCGGTGTCGTCAATATCCTGACGCGTAGCGGTGAGGGTGATCTCGGTGGCCTCGTCGGCACAGAGTTCGGCTCATTCGGCACCTGGCGCGTCGACGGCACGCTGGCTGCGGGCAATGAGCACGGTGACTTCTTCGTATCGGCGACCAACATGGAGTCCGACGGCTACAACGTGCGCGAGTCAGACGACGTGCTGATGGATGACGATGGCTACGATAACACCACCGTGCATGGCAAGTTCGGCTGGAATGCCACCGGGAACACACGCCTGGAGTTTGTCGTGCGAGACATTGACGCAAGGTCTGAATTCGACGGTTGCGGATTCCCGACGAGTCACGACTGCTTCTCCGATACGCAACAAACGACCTGGCGGCTGTCGGGAAATACCTCGACCGGCGCCTTCACGCACTCGTTCGCAGTCAGCAATATGAACGTTGATCGCGACAGTTTTACCAATGGCGTCAGCGCTTTTGCCACCGCTGGAGACTTAAGGCGCGCGGAATACACCGGCAGCTTCAAGCCGTCGCAGACCATGACGCTGGTGTACGGCGCCGATTTCCAGAAGGAGGATGTCGTGACCAGCAGTGGCGACGATCTGGAGCGCGATCAGACTGCATTTTATGCGGAATACCAG
>JADFGH010000400.1 GCA_022567775.1 Pseudomonadota bacterium
TCTAAAGCCTTCTGAAACCCGGCGGCGTTTTCGGCATCATCGATCACGTCGGAGTGGCTGGCGCCGACAATTCCGCACTGCATAGAGTCGAAAAATCGGTGGCGATTGAAACCGCAAAAGCAGCAGGCTTCGTGGTCGATGGGGACGCCAATATCCTGGCCAACCCGGCTGACGACCATACGCAGGGCGTTTTTGCGGAGGGCCTGCGCGGCAACACGGATCGCTTTGTACTTAAACTGGGGAAACCGCCTGAGTAACAGCAATCGGCTGCCGTGAGGTCCGGCTCGGCAGCTAGTTCCTTCCACTGATATGAGTGTGGGTTCCCCACAGCTCCGCGCGATCGTCTACACGAGCATCACGATGCTCGCGTTTGCCGGCAATTCGATCCTGTGCCGCATGGCGCTGAGAGACGGCGCAATTGATCCGGCAAGTTTTACATCCATTCGCCTGCTGTCAGGCGCCCTTGCACTCTTGCTGATTGTCCGGCTGACAAGCAATAAATCGTCAGTTCGGGAGCATGGCAGCTGGACCTCGGCTCTCGTGCTGTTCATCTATGCGGTCTGCTTTTCGTACGCCTATATCAGTTTGAGCGCTGGCGCCGGTGCATTGATCCTGTTTGGCTTCGTGCAGGGCACGATGATCGCGATGGCGCTGTGGTCCGGAGACCGGCCGAATGTCTCCGAGTGGCTGGGTTGGCTACTGGCTTTTGGCGGCCTGGTCTGGCTCCTGATTCCCGGCATCGAAGCACCACCAGCCGTCGGCGCAAGCCTGATGGCGCTTGCAGGCATCGCTTGGGGCGTTTATTCGATTCGGGGCCGCAACCAGACCAGTGCGCTGCTCTCGACCTGCTCTAACTTCGTGTATTCGATTGCCTTTGTCATCATCCTGACCGCCATTACGGTTACCAGCGCCAACCTCACGGACCGCGGCATCCTGCTGGCAGTCATCTCGGGCGCGATAACATCCGGAGTGGGTTATGTCATCTGGTATGCGGCACTGAATTACCTGAGCGCTATGCAGGCGGCATTGGTGCAGCTATCAGTGCCCGCGATCGCAGCGACCGGCGGTGTCATCTTGCTGGCCGAGCCAGTCTCATTGAGGCTACTGACCTCGGGCGCCCTGATACTGGGGGGTATCAGCCTGGCGCTGGTACAAAAATCTCATCGCGCCGTGGATTCATAGTTTGTCCGCTTCCCGTAGTATGTGAACCGTATCAAGGAACTGATTTGGCAAATATCACACAGTAAAGGTCCGATTTGACGCCAAATCCAATTTCTGGAACAAGTCGAACAATCGAAATCAAGCGATGCTGATCACACCTAACAGAGACAACCTGAATAAGATCGTCGTCATCAACCCCAAGGGTGGATGCGGCAAGACAACGCTGGCTACAAACATTGCAAGCTATTACGCCAGGAAAGGACCGGTACCCGCCGTCATGGATTGCGATGCGCAGGGATCGACGATGTTATGGCTCGACCGGCGGCCGAAATCTCTGCCGGAGATACATGGCATCGCCGCCTACAAACGCACGATGGCGGCGACCCGCAGCTGGCAATTACGCGTGCCAATCGAAACCAGGAACCTGATTGTCGATTTGCCGGCAAGCCTTACTCATGACGACTTTCGTGAGATGACGCGCGATGCCTGTAGCGTGCTCGTTCCGGTTTTACCATCTTCCATCGATATTCATGCGGCCTCGCGCTGCATTGCAGACCTGCTCCTGGTTGCGAAGATCGATCGCCGCGATCGCAAGCTTGCCGTCGTTGCAAACCGCACCCGGAAAAACACCAAAAGCTTCGAGAAACTGATGCATTTTCTCGATTCACTGGGCATACCGATCATCGCGGTGCTGCGTGACAGTCAGAATTATGTCTACGCAGCCGAGAAAGGCATCGGCATCTGCGATATGCAACCGCACAAGGTACGTCAGGACATGGAACAACTGGAGAAAGTTATCGAATGGCTGGATGCCTGGCGGGAGCGGCGCTACGATCCAACGGAATCTGGTGTCTTTGAAAAGCCAACGAACGTGACTCCATTTCGCAAGCCCGGTACCAGCGCGCTGTAGGAGCCCGCCTGTAGGAGCTCGCCTGTAGGAGCTCGCCCCAGCGAG
>JADFGH010000083.1 GCA_022567775.1 Pseudomonadota bacterium
AATTGCAGTGCTGGCGCCGGGCGCACCAGGGCATCCGGGTCGTAAATCGGAATGTCGATCCGGGCTGCGGGATCGTCAGCGCCGTTGACCTTGCCGATCGCCTTTTTGCCGGTGTACTGGTTATCCGGCTGAATGTCGCCGAGCAATTCGGCCAGTTCATCGCGAACTTCTTCGCTGGTCTGATAATCGAAATTATCAGCGTCGAGCAGGTTGCCAAGCACCCGCAGCACCTTCCAGCCAGGCCGCGCCTCCCCGAGCGGATTAGCAACGCCCAGGAAACTCTGCCAGCGTCCTTCACAGTTAACGAAGGTACCGGCCGATTCGGCGAAGGTGCCGATCGGCAGCAGCAGATCGGCCGCATCCTGCAACGCATCGCTGTTATAGGGTGTGAGCGCTGCAACAAATTTCTGGGCGGCAAGCTTATTGACCACGTCATCGGTGCAACAAATATCGCGATCAGGCTCGAGACCATACAGCAGCACCGCATCGAGCGATTCATCAAGCATCTCAGCAGCATTGAGTCCGGCAACCTGCCTCTTGTTGCCACCTGAACCGCGATGCGGCAGCACGCCGGCAAGACTGGCGCCAGCGGAATTCGAACCTTCCGACAGGACGCCGAATTTTGCCCCGGTCAGCTTACTAATTGCAGCAGCCAGCGCCCGCAACGCCGATGACGCCTGGTGCCGGCCTGCAATCAAGCCAAGCAGGATCTGCGCATGCTCCGCGCCGGCAAGTGAGTCGGCGATGCGCCGTTGCGCATCGCCCGGCTTGACTCCCTTCACCAGCGCCTCCACCGGCTTGGGTAATTTCTTCCTGCCCGCTGCAGCAACGGCGATGCCTGCCAGCTGCTCAACCAGGCCACCGTCATGAATATTTTCTTCGACCGCGAAGTGATATTCGAACGCCTCATTGTTGACGAAACTCACTTTCGACCCGGCCAGTGCAGCTTTGCGCACCCGGTGCGCAATGATCGGCGCTTCCTTTCTGAGGTTCGAGCCAACTACCAGTATCGCGTCGCTCAATTCGAGCTCCGCGATACTGCTTCCCAGCCACGGGAAAACGGGATCGTTGCCCTGGTCGGAGAAGTCCCGCTGCCGAACTCTGTAATCGATATTTGCGCTACCGATATGCTCGGCCAGCCTCGCGAGCAAGTGATACTCCTCGAGCGTCGCCCCTGGCGATGCAAGAAAGCCTGTCTTGTCTGCAGCCGCTCCCTGCAGATTCTCCGCCAGGATCTTCAGCGCCTCGTCCCAGGCAATGTCTTGCCACGTTCCGTCCTTCTTGACCCGCGGACGCAACAGCCGGTCATTGCTGTAGATGCCCTCATAGCCGAAGCGGTCGCGATCAGACAGCCAGGTTTCGTTTATCTCCTCATTGTCCCGGGGAACGATGCGTTTGATCGTGCCGCGGAGGACGTGCACGTACATGTTTGAACCAACGCAGTCGTGCGGCGACACCGTTTGCCGTTGTTCCATTTCCCAGGCGCGCGCGCTATAGCGATAAGGCTTGTTGTTCAGCGCACCGACCGGGCAAATATCGATGATGTTTGCGGACAGTTCATGATCAACACTTTTCTCGATGTACATGCTGATCTTCATATCCTCGGCGCGGCCGATCGTGCCGAGTTCCTGCAACCCCTGGATTTCCTGGCTGAAGCGGACGCATCGCGTGCAATGAATGCAGCGTGTCATGTCCGTGGATACCAGCGGCCCAAGGTCCTTGTCTTTCACGACGCGTTTGCGTTCGTTATATCGCGACACATCGCGGCCATAACCCAGCGCCAGGTCCTGCAACTCACATTCGCCGCCCTGATCGCAGATCGGGCAATCCAGCGGATGATTGATCAGCAAAAATTCCATGACCGCCTTCTGCGCAGATATTGCTGCAGGTGACCTGGTAAAAACCTTCATGCCCTCGCCAACCGGGGTGGCGCAAGCCGGCATCGGTTTCGGCGCCTTTTCAACCTCGACCAGGCACATGCGGCAATTCGCCGCGATGGAAAGTTTTTCGTGATAACAGAAACGCGGGATGTAAATGCCGATTCGATCGGTCACTTCCATGATCATCTGACCCTGCCGGGCTTCGACCGCTTTGCCGTCGACTTCGATATTGACCACACCGTCGCTCATGCGGCTGCCTCGGTGGCTTTATCAACGATGCTACGTCCTTGATGCCGGATCATGTATGCGAATTCGTGATGATAGTGCTTCAAGAAACTCTGCACCGGCCAGGCCGCCGCATCGCCCAACGCGCAAATCGTGTGGCCTTCGATCTTGTTTGCCACGTCCACGAGCTTGTCCAGGTCATCCTCCTGACCCTGCCCCGCCGTGATTCGGGTCAACATGCGATACAGCCAGCCTGTCCCTTCGCGGCACGGCGTGCACTGCCCGCAGGACTCGGCCATGTAGAAGCGCGCTATGCGACGCAGTATGCGAACCATGCAGGTCGTCTCATCCATGACTATGACCGCGCCAGTGCCGAAGGACGACCCCGCCTTTTGCAGCGAGTCATAGTCCATCGTGCATTCCATGATGATTTCAGCAGGCAGGATCTTCACCGATGAACCGCCGGGAATCACGGCCTTCAGTTTGCGCCCGCCAAGTACGCCGCCGCACAGATGCAACAGGTCTTTGAAAGGAATGCCCATCGGTAATTCGAAATTGCCGGGCTTTTCGACGTGACCCGAGACTGAGAACTGCGCGGTGCCGCCCGAGCCTTCGGGCCCGAGGTCTGCAAACCATTTGGCGCCATTGCGGAGGATCGCCGGCACGCAGGCAAGACTCTGAGTGTTATTGACGGTGGTCGGCAAACCGTACAAGCCGAAATTGGCCGGGAATGGCGGCTTGAACCGTGGTTTGCCCTGCTTTCCCTCGAGTGATTCGAGCAGTCCGGTTTCCTCGCCGCAGATGTAGGCACCGGCGCCAACGAATGTATGCAGGTCAACATCAATACCGGATTTCTGGATGTTTTTGCCGAGCAATCCGGCCTTGTACGCTTCCTCAAGCGCAGCCTCAAAGCGCGGCACCGGCTCGTCAATGAATTCGCCGCGGATATAGTTGTAGGCAACGGTCGCGCCCATCGCGTAGGCGGCAATCGCCATACCTTCGATCAGGCAATGCGGGTTGTAACGCAGGACTTCGCGATCATGGCAGGTGCCCGGCTCACTCTCGTCAGAGTTGCATACCAGGTATTTCTGACCCGGCGCATTGCGCGGCATGAAACTCCATTTCAGACCGGTCGGGAATCCCGCACCGCCACGGCCTCGCAGGCCACTTGCTTTCACTTCCTCGATAACTTCTTGCGGCGACATTTTGCCCGCAAGTATTTTGCGCCAGGCCTTGTAGCCGTCGTGCTTCTCATACGTCTTTAGCGACCATGACTCATCCGCGCCGAAGGTGTTGAAGCAGGCCAGATTGTGCTGAAGCCGGTTCATTCGAGGCCATCCAGAATCTCGTCCACCATCGCCGGCGTGAGATTTTCATGGTATTTGTGATCGACCATCATCATCGGGGCGCCACAACATGCCGCAAGACACTCTTCTTCCTTTTTCAGGTATATGCGGCCATCTTCCGTACTTTCCCCGAGCTTGATGCCGAGTTTTTTTTCTACATGCTCGACAATGTCGTCTGCGCCACGCAGCATGCAGGACACGTTAGTGCAGATGGCGACGTTATGGCGGCCAACCGGCTGTGTTTGAAACATCGAATAAAAGGTAGCGACTTCGTAGACCTGGATCGTCGGCAGATCCATGTAGTCAGCGACACCATTCAGTAGCTCCACGGTCAGGTAACCGTCGTTCTCATGCTGCGCCGCATGCAATGCGCCGATGACAGCCGAACGATGCCGGCCTTCCGGGAAACGCCCGGTCCAGCGATCGATTTCCTCGCGGATATGCTCCGACAAGACTGCGGCGTCACTCATCTGTCGATCTCGCCAAATACAATGTCCTGGCTGCCAATCACGGCAACGACGTCCGCCAGCATGTGCCCTTCAACCATCTCCGACATGGCTGCCAGGTGCGCAAAACCGGGCGGTCGTACCTTTACCCGATAGGGCTTGTTCGCACCGTCAGAAATTATATAGACACCGAACTCGCCCTTTGGGTGTTCTATGGCGGCATACGCCTCCCCTTCCGGCACGCAATATCCTTCTGTAAAAAATTTGAAATGATGAATGAGCGATTCCATATCGTCTTTCATCTCAACCCGGGCCGGGGCGACAATCTTGTGGTCGTCCAGCATGACCGGACCGGGATTTTTCCTGAGCCAGTCGACACATTGTTTGACGATCCGGTTCGACTGGCGCATCTCCTCGACACGCACGAGATAGCGGTCGTAGCAATCGCCATTGGTGCCAACCGGGATATCAAAATCCATCTGGGCGTAGACTTCGTAGGGTTGCTTCTTGCGCAAGTCCCATGCGATGCCGGAGCCGCGCAACATCGGACCGGTAAAGCCAAGATTCAGCGCGCGTTCCGCTGACACGACGGCGATGTTGACGGTGCGTTGTTTCCAGATGCGGTTATCCGTCAGCAATGTTTCGTACTGATCGACGCACGACGGAAACTTGTCGCAAAAGGCGTCGATAAAATCGAGCAACGATCCTTCACGTATGGCATTCAGGCGGTCGACCTTTTTTTGACTGCGCCACTTCGACGCTGTGTATTTCGGCATGTTCTCCGGCAGATCGCGGAATACGCCACCGGGCCGATAGTAGGTCGCATGCATCCGCGTACCGGAGACCGCCTCATACATATCCATCAGATCTTCGCGCTCGCGGAAGCAATACAGGAACATCGTCATCGCGCCGACATCGAGACCGTGTGTGCCGAGCCACAACAGGTGGTTCAGGATGCGCGTAATCTCATCAAACATGACGCGGATGTACTGCGCGCGCGGCGGCGGTCTTATCCCCAGGAGTTTTTCAATGGCCAGCACATAGCCGTGCTCGTTGCACATCATCGATACATAGTCGAGCCGGTCCATGTAACCGATGGTCTGATTGTAGGGTTTGGACTCGGCAAGTTTCTCGGTGCCCCGATGCAGCAGACCGACGTGCGGATCGGCCTTCTGAATGACTTCGCCGTCCATTTCGAGGACCAGTCGCAGGACACCGTGCGCGGCAGGATGCTGCGGCCCGAAGTTCATCGTGAAATTCTGAATCTCAGCCATCGTTCACCCGGTCCTTCAGGTCAGCTGAGTAACGGTTATCGTCGCGGATAACGCGTGGGACGAGTGTGCGTGGCTCAATGCTCACGGGCTGATAAACCACCCGTCCCTTTTCCGCATCGTAGATCACCTCCACATTGCCAATCAGCGGAAAGTCCTTGCGAAACGGGTGGCCGATGAATCCGTAATCCGTCAGGATGCGCCGCAAATCCGGGTGGCCGTCGAAAAGAATGCCGTACAGGTCGAACGCCTCACGCTCAAACCAGTTTGCTGAATTCCACACCTCGACCAGCGATGGAACGATTGGCGGATTGCTGTCTCCCGTGAAAACCCTGAGCCGAAGTCGCGTGTTGTTTTGCAAGGACAATAAATGATAGACCGCCGCGAAGCGGCGCGGGTCGAAGCTGTCGCTCTCGTCCAGGATAACCGGCTGCGGTTCCACGCCACGACTGAAACCGCTGCCGGTAGCGCTCTCGGTGACCCACTCGTCCTTGCCATAGGTGAGATAGTCGACGCCGCAGACATCAAGCAACTGCTCGAAGCCGAACTCGGCATCGTCGCGAAGCGCGGTCGCGACCGCGATCAGATCGTTTTTGCCGAGCTCGTATGTCAGCTCGCCACAGGCCGAATCGATGCGCGTAAGCTGCCCGGCAAAGCGCGCGTCGATCCGAGCGGCCAATGTCTCGTGAGAGCTATTCATTATTTGTTCTGGGTTACCTGGCGATCGTGCTCGTGCGTCGAATCTTCTTTTGCAGTTGTATCAGACCGTAGATAAGCGCTTCCGCCGTCGGCGGACAGCCCGGCACGTAAACGTCAACCGGAACAATCCGATCGCAACCTCGCACGACTGCATAGGAATAGTGGTAGTAGCCGCCACCATTGGCGCAGGAGCCCATTGAGACCACCCAACGCGGCTCCGCCATCTGGTCATAAACCTTTCTGAGCGCAGGCGCCATTTTGTTGACCAGCGTGCCGGCAACAATCATGACATCCGACTGACGCGGACTCGCCCGGAAAATGATGCCAAAACGATCGAGATCGTAGCGCGCTGCGCCGGCATGCATCATTTCGACTGCGCAACAGGCAAGGCCAAAGGTCATCGGCCACATCGATCCGGTGCGCGCCCAGTTCATGACCGCGTCCGCACTGGCAACCATGAAGCCTTTCTTTTGCAGACTCTGTCCGGCGTCCCCGGGCTCAGGTGCGAATTCGGCCGCAGGTTCAGCGGGCCTGTTCAATCCCATTCGAGCGCACCCTTCTTCCATTCATAAATAAAACCGACGACCAGGATCGCCAGGAAAATTCCCATCGCAATCAATCCGAACAAGCCGACCGTGTCGAGCGAGACAGCCCAGGGAAAGAGGAATGCGATTTCCAGGTCAAAAATGATGAAAAGTATCGCCACCAGGTAGTAGCGAACGTCAAATTTCATGCGCGAGTCTTCGAAGGGCTCAAAGCCACATTCGTAGGGCGACAATTTCTGCTCGTCTTTCTGGCCGCGCCCGATAGCGAAACCGAGGCCTAACAAAATCAGTCCGATTCCGGCGGCAGCACCCAGAAAAATCAGGATCGGCAGGTATTCTTGCAACATATGAATGGTTCGGTTTGTGGTCGAGTATTCAGCCCTGAGCAGCGTAATATTGTATCAGCCTGCCAGAGATAGATAACAGTCCTATTGGCGCTCCCAGACGCTATTTTTCTGTCGTTGGCCTCGCGGTCAAGTAGACTCCCGGATTCTATGAGTACGCCAGTGTTAAGGGACGCCGAATCCAGCGGGCTGGCCGACCAGCCCGAATCCTTTGCGGATGTCGGGCAGCTGCTGCGCGAGCTCAAGCCTCATAATCCTGTCTACTGCGTTTTCCCGCATGTTTATCGCGAATCCACCAAAGCGTTCCTGCAGGGATTTCCAGGTCGCGTCCTGTTTGGCGTCAAGGCCAACAATGACCCGCGGGTGCTCAGGTTATTGATCGAATCAGGCATCAGCCATTTTGACTGTGCGTCTCTGCCGGAAATCGAATTGACGGATCGACTCTGTCCGTCGGGCACAAAGTACTTCATGGTCCCCACGCGAATCCGGGGCGCGGCCCGGGACGCGCAGAGAGTTCATGGCGTACGTCATTTCATGGTTGATCATGTCGACGGAGTCGCGCCGCTTGCCAACGAGATCGACATGAGCAAATCGATCGTTTTTGCGCGCATGGCAGTCCATCACAAGGCGGCCATGTCGGATCTGTCGGTCAGATTCGGCGCCAAGCCGGCGGACATGCCCGCATTGCTGCAAAGCATTCGCGACACCGGGGCCGAAGCGGCGCTGGCATTCAATGTCGGGTCGTCCGTTACCGACCCTGATGCGTATCGATACGCGATGAACATCACCAGAGAGGTGCTAACGAAGCTGCCGTTCCGACTTCGCCTGCTCGACGTCGGTGGCGGTTATCCGAAAAGTTATCCCGGATTTACCGTGCCCCATCTTGATGAATATTTTCGAGCGGTGACCGAATCGTTTGCTGAGCTGCCACTTGCTGATAATGCCGAGGTGCTGGGCGAGCCCGGCCGAGCCATCGCCGCGCCCGGAATGTCGGCTGTCGTCGAGGTACTGCTCCGCAAACAAGATCGCCTGTTTATCAACGATGGCATGCACGGCGTTTTCTGGGAGCTCAGGTATGACGGACATGACCGTTACCCGGTGCGGACATTCCGCGATGGTGTATTACTTGCCGGCGAAACCGCGTCATTCACCGTGAATGGCCCTACCTGCGACTCGGAAGACACCCTGCCCGGCAAAGTCGAACTGCCGCGCGACATCCGCCCCGGCGACTACCTCGAGTTCGGCGGCATTGGCGCCTACTCCTTAAGCGGCCGCACCGACTTCAACGGCTATTACAGCGACCGCATCGTCACCATCACCTCCACAGCGGAATTCCCGCCATCACTGCCGCAAAGCGGCGATGGTTGATCGATCAATATCGCCCGCTGGGGCGGGCTCCTACGAGACGCATCTACAATTCCCGGCCGTCGGCACCATACTAACGGAGAGTCTGGCCACCTCACCAAATCAAGAGGGGTCTGCATCCGCAGAGCGGATGCAGACCCCTCTTGATTTGGTGCCGACGGCCGGACTCGAACCGGCACAGCTTGCGCTACTGCCCCCTCAAGACAGCGTGTCTACCAATTCCACCACGTCGGCTTTAAAGGTACTGCGAATACTTCAAAATGCCGATCACTCCTCGCCGGGGGGCTTGTCCGCGGCCGGCTCTTCGTCAAGCGTCGGCAGACCCGAAGCAGCCTCCGCGGGT
>JADFGH010000084.1 GCA_022567775.1 Pseudomonadota bacterium
ATAGGTAACTGCCGCGAGAGTCGGTCGCGAGCGGCGTCATGCCCGCCGCCGCCCTGTTGGCAGGCGCGACACCGCCATTGGTATATGCGTTGACGATGGGAACCCTGGCGCCGGCAGCGAAGTTGATGCCCTCGGTGATCTGCGCGCGCACGGTATAAGTCTGGTAGGCGGACACCGCCAGGGAGGCGAGGATGCCGACGATTGCGACGACAATCATCAACTCGATGACGGTGAATCCCCGGCGGCGATTTAACATGACGCTTTCCCGTTGAATCTCGTTATTCTGAACAGAGACTGGAGTGCACCGTGTACGCAGCGTACCCGGGTTGATGAAGGAATGCATGCAAGCGCGTCAATCGAAAAAGTGTGACCTGCTTCACAGGAAATTTTTTACCGACTGAAAAAGAACTGTAGGCGGTCGCGATTCCCGTCAACGAAACGCCGCTCTCGCCCGTCCATGGGGTTGATTCGGGCGTCCTGCCCTCAGCCCTACGGGCTGACGCCTTTGGCGTCATCCAAAATCGCTCCCGGCGATTTTGTCGCGGCATAAGTACATCCATGTACAAAAAAGCCCCGCAAACTGCGGGGCTTTTGTTGTTCCAAGCAAGGGTAGTATTACCCTCAAATGTTAGCTTCGGCAAGCGGCCGGCAGCCACTTGTTAACGAGTTGCGCGTCGCCAGTACAATCCCAGCCGACAGAACCGGTGTTATCCACCGGTGTCATGCTCAGCTCGGCACCAAGGATATTGCTGTTAGCCTCGTTGCCATACTCTGCAACGCAGAGACCGCCGGCTTGGACGGTTACGGACACAGTGTACTTGCCCTCGATATCGGCAGCATTGGCCAGTCCGGCTTCGGTGTTGTCAGTCGGGAAACCGCCCGTGTCCTGGTAAAACTCGGTAACGGCAGCCTTGCAGGCGCCGGTCAGGTTCAAACCTTCAGAAACCTGTGCGCGGATGGTGTAATCCTGGTAAGCAGGAATAGCGATCGCAGCCAAGATACCAATAATGGCAACAACGATCATGAGTTCGATCAATGTAAAACCCTGTTGTTTCCTCATTTCTCTATCTCCGTGCATATTGAGAGTGTCAGTCATTAGCAATACGGCGTTTCCGCCTGTAATCCCTAACAAAGCAAGGCCCGTGCCAGAATCAACGGAAAATCGGCAGGTTGTTGTTTTTGATAAAATTTCACTGAAAATTCAGCCCGCTGACGGGTCCCGGGGCATGCCAATCTGGTGGCGGAACTGGTCAGATAGTGTCCGAAGCTGACAAAAATTGTCACCCACACTTAATCAATACCAAGTTTTTTGATGCGATAGCGGAGCTGGCGAAAGGTCAGGCCGAGAAGTTTCGCGGCAGCCGTCTTGTTGTAACGCGTCTTCTGCAACGCATTGACGATTGCCTGTCGCTGCACGTCTTCGATCTGGTCGCCGAGGTCGGTTGCGGGCGCGGCAACGCTGTCGGCCGCAGGTGCGGCTGCGGCCCTGAGGGCGAGGTCCGACTCGGATATCGTGCCCGAGGCGCACAACGTGACTGCCCGCTCCAGCATGTTCTCGAGTTCCCTGACGTTGCCGGGGAATGGGTATGACCTGAGCGCTGCCCTGGCACTGGCGTCCAGTGCGTCGCTGGACGAGCCCAGGCGCTCAAGGATATGCCCCGTGAGCATCAGGATATCGTCGGCGCCCCGTTCGCGAAGTGAGGGCACGTGGAGTTCAATCACGTTGATGCGGTAATAGAGGTCCTCGCGGAAGTCACCACTGGCAACCATCGCGGACAGATTCTTGTGGGTCGCCGAGAGGATGCGTACGTCGACCGATTGTTCCTGTGATGAGCCAACGGGCCTGATTGCCTGCTCCTGGATCACCCGCAGCAGTTTGACCTGCATTGACAGGGGCAGGTCGGCGATCTCATCCAGAAAAAGGGTGCCTGAGTCGGCGGCTTGCACGAGTCCGACCTTGTCCCGCACTGCGCCGGTAAACGCGCCCCTCTTATGTCCGAAAAACTCGCTTTCCATCAGTTCGCCCGGGATCGCGCCGCAGTTCACCGCGATGAACGGGCCGTCTGCCCGCGGCCCGCTAGCGTGGATCAGCCGTGCAACCAGTTCCTTGCCGGTGCCCGAATCTCCAGATACGTGTACTGGCGCCTGGCTGCGGGCGACCCTGTCGATCAGGTCGCGCAGCTCCTGCATGGCCGGTGAATCACCCAGCAGCTGTGACGTCTCGCCTGCCTGCCGGTCGCGGAGCTTGAGCGCGTTTTCGACCATCTTGCGAAGATTCTGCAGATCCAGCGGCTTGGATATGAAGTCGAATGCACCAAGCTTGAGGGCTTGAACGGCAGTTTCAACGTTGCCGTGAGCGGTGATAACGGCGACCGGCACGCCAGTCGCGTTCTTTTGCATCCATTCGATCAGTTCCAGACCGTCGCCGTCCGGCAAGCGCATGTCAGTCAGGCAGATATCGAATCGTTTAGCGGACAATAGCGCTTTCGCACTTTTGATATCTTCCGCGACCGCGGTCTCTATGTTCATGCGCCCAAGCGTGAGCGACAGCAGTTCGCGGATGTCGGGTTCGTCGTCGATGATCAGTGCAAGGGGCTTGCTCATTAACTACCCACGCCTTCCCAGCGCGCCGGATCGGCAAACACGATTCTGAATATGCTGCCGCCGGTTTCGCGTGGCTGAAAAACGAGAGTAGCGCGATTCAACTCGCAGAGTTCCCGCGAAATATACAGTCCCAATCCGGTGCCGCCGCTGCGGTCGGTAAAGAACGGTTCAAATATTTTATCGACGATTTGCGGATCAACACCGTGACCGTGGTCAAGGACCTCAAGATACGGCTGGCGTGTGCGTTGCGTCTGGCCGGCGTGCAATTCGACCATGATGCCGCCGGTCGCACTCGCATATTTAACCGCGTTATCGCACAGGTTCCACAGGACCTGGCGCAAATGGCTGGGATCCATTCGTATCTCGAGATTCTCGGTCGCATTTGCAACGCTCAACTCACCTTCCTGCAGCTCGAGCGTGCGCGTGAACTCCTCGGCGAAGTCCCTGAGCCATGGCGCAAGCTCGAACCGCTCCGGGCGGCTGGACTCGCGGCGCGACAGCCGCAGCACGTTGTCGATGATGTGGCTGACACGCTCGGCGTGGGTGCGAATAATCTCGGTCAGGCGCAGGTCCTCGGCCGAAAGGGCGCTCGATTCGGCGAGCAGTTGCCCGGCATGACTCATCGCGCCAACCGGATTACGGATCTCGTGCGCGATGCTGGCACTCAGGCGACCCAGCGAGGCGAGTTTCGACTGCTGTACCCGCGCGTCCATCAGGCTCGCGTCTTCCAGGAACACGAGGATCGGCCCGTGGCGCTCGTCACCCTTGCCCAGCGGGGCCAGGTGTACCTGGATACGGGCGCTACCGTCGGCGGCGACCATAGAGAATTCGGCATGCCGGGGTGCCGCCTGGCGTTTTCTCCATCCAGCGACATGCTCCGCGAGATCAATCGATGCATCGGCCAGCTCAATGCCGCGGCAGTCGGCGGGCGCGCCGAGGAGTTGCGCGGCGGAGCCGTTGATCAGGCGGATCCGGTCGTCAGCATCGACAACGACGATGCTCTCTCGCAGGTGCTGCACGATGTATTCGTTCAGCTCCGACAGGTTTGCAAGATCGACGCCGCGTTGCCGCGCCAGCGCCTCGCTGAACTGAATGCGGCGCGCCAGCGGCCGTGCGGCCAGCGAAATAGCAAAGATTATCGCGCCAAGCACGCCGGCAGCAGAGTAATTACTGGTATCACTGACTCCGGCCATCTGTGAGAAAAACTGCTCGCCAAGCACAGCCAGTGTCGCGAGCGCGGCAAAAAACGCCGGAACATGCAGCGGCAGCAGCAGGCTGCCGGCACCGACAAATACCACCAGCAGTCCTCCGAGTCCGCTGGCGATGCCACCGCTGGCGTGCATCAGGATCACGATTGCCAGGATATCAGCCGCGATCTGCACCAGTATCTGTGGCTCTGCCGTCACCCAGCGTTGCCGGATGGCAAGTCCTGACACGATTGAAAATACGAGATAGCCGGCGGCTGTGGCGGAGAACAGCGCCGGGTACCGCTCGCCGAAGAACCGCGGATCGCCGCTGGCGAAAAACAGGCCCAGCAAGAGCACGGCAACGAACAGGCGGAAGAGATTCAGCGTACCCAGCACCCGCCAGGTCAGATCTGACTCGTCGATGCTGGGCAGCAGCCGTAACTCGCTACGCAGTGACCTGGAATCTGTGAGTGACTGAACCATTGCTCTCCAAAATGAAGCCGCGGCGCGTCGCCGGTCAGCGCCGATTGTAGTCCATGGGCAACTTCAACCCGAATATTTTGCGTATGCCGGTGCTTTGCTCCAAAATACGCCGACTTTTGCCGCGGTCCCAAGAATAAAAATCCAAGCATGAATCTTCACGAATACCAATCGAAAAAACTGTTTACTGAGTACGGTATTCCGGTTCCCGAGGGCATTCCTGCAGAAACCGCCGAAGCCGCTGAGGCCGCGGCAATGGAGCTGGGCGGCGCTCTGTGGGTGGTGAAAGCCCAGGTGCATGCCGGCGGCCGCGGCAAGGCCGGCGGCGTCAAACTCGCACATTCTCCTGAACAAGTGCAGCAATATGCCAGTGAAATGCTGGGCACGATGCTGGTTACCCACCAGTCCGGGCCTGCAGGTCTGCCGATCAACATCGTCTACGTTGAGGCAGGTTCAGACATTGAGCGGGAATTATATCTAAGCATGCTGATCGACCGCGAAGTCAGCAAAGTCGCGTTTATCGCGTCGGCTGCAGGCGGAATGGATATTGAGCAGGTCGCGGCCGAGACGCCCGAGCAGATCTTGACGGTGGCCATTTCACCGGAAAACGGGGTGCAGGACGAGCAGGCACAGCAATTGTCAGCCGGCTTGGGGCTGGACCAAAAGCAGAGCAGTCAGTTTGCCGATCTCATGCAGCGATTGTATCGCCTGTTCCTGGAGTGTGACGCAAGCCTGATCGAGGTAAATCCACTCATCATCGCCGGAAGCGGCGAGTTGCTCGCGCTGGATGCCAAGATCAACATTGACGACAACGCCTTGTTTCGCCAGGAGCGGCTGGCAGAGCTGCGCGATCCAAGCCAGGAGGATCAGAAGGAGCGGGAAGCAGCGGAGCACGATCTGAACTATGTATCACTGGATGGCGATATCGCGTGCATGGTCAATGGCGCCGGTCTGGCCATGGCCACGATGGACCTGATCAAGTTACACGGGGGAGAGCCGGCCAACTTTCTGGATGTTGGCGGTGGGGCAACCAGTGAAAGGGTCGCTGCCGCATTCAAATTAATTCTCTCCAACCGGAACGTCAGGGCGATCCTGGTCAATATCTTCGGCGGAATTGTACGCTGCGATTTGATCGCGCAAGGCATCATCAGTGCCGTGAAGGAAGTCGGGGTCCGGGTGCCGGTTGTCGTGCGTCTCGAGGGCACGAACGTGATCAAGGGACGGACGCTGCTCGCCGAGAGCGGTCTCGATATCATCTCGGCAGACGATCTGACGGATGCAGCGCAAAAAGCAGTCTCCTCTGCTGCGGGCTGAGTCCACCGGAAACCCACTCATGAGCGTACTGATTGACAGGCACAGCAAGGTCATTTGCCAGGGAATAACCGGCAATCAGGGTTCATTTCACACTGAGCAATGCATTGAGTACGGCACCAGGGTTGTTGCCGGCGTTACCCCGGGGCGCGGCGGCGAAGAACATCTCGGCGTGCCGGTTTACAACACGATGCGCGAAGCAGTCGCCGAATCAGGCGCAGAAGTGAGCATGATTTACGTGCCGGCACGATTTGCTGCCGGCGCGATCCAGGAAGCGGCCGAGTCAGGCGTCAGTCTCATCGTATGCATAACCGAGGGCATCCCCGTTTTGGACATGGTCAATGTCAAAGCCGCGCTGGAAATCAACGGCTGCCGCCTGATCGGGCCCAATTGTCCCGGCATCATTACGCCGGATGAATGCAAAATCGGCATCATGCCCGGCTTTATTCACCGCAAGGGCCGCATCGGCGTCGTGTCCCGATCGGGCACACTGACTTACGAAGCCGTTTATCAGACCACCCAAAACGGACTCGGACAAAGCACTTGCATTGGCATTGGCGGCGATCCTGTACGCGGCATGGATTTCATCGATTGCCTCAGGCTCTTCCAGGAGGATCCCGGGACGGACGGGATCGTGATGGTCGGCGAGATCGGAGGCACCGATGAGGAAGCCGCTGCCGAGTTCATGCAATCCGAAGTTACGAAGCCGGTCGTCGCCTACATTGCGGGCGTGACCGCACCGCCAGGCAAGCGCATGGGCCACGCCGGCGCCATCGTCGCCGGCGGCAAGGGTACCGCCGCTGACAAGTTCAAAGCGTTGGATGCTGCCGGCGCCGCTATCGTCCGCTCACCGGCCGAGCTTGGCAGCAAGATGATGGAACTTCTTACACCATAGCAGCTTGTTGAATAACTCCGTTCTTAAGCAGACTACGATGACGCGCGCGACTTGCTAACATGGGGATTGCAGGGGCGCCACAGACTGCCAGGAAGATTGCGATACCGCAATGACTGACAAAATCACCGTCGCGCTGGCACAGCTTGATCTTGTGGTCGGCGACGTGGCCGGGAATACGCAAAAAATTCTCGACAATGCAGCACGCGCGCGTGACGACATGCGGGCTGATCTGATCGTCTTTCCAGAACTGAGCATATGCGGTTATCCGCCCGAGGACCTGTTGTTCCATTCGGGCTTGCGGCGCCGCGTCGAGAATGCCATGGAGACTATTCGCGACTCAGTTCGCGAGATTGCCGTGCTGGTCGGGTTTCCGGACTACCAGGACGATGACATTTTTAATGCCTGCGTGGTCTTCAGGGACGGTGAGGTTCTCGCGCATTATCACAAGCACTTGTTGCCAAACTACAGCGTCTTCGACGAGGAACGTTACTTTACGGCGGGCAAGGAGGCGTCGGTATTTACGCTCAACGGTGTTCGTGTCGGAATCAATATCTGTGAGGATGTATGGGGCAGCGCACCCACCAATGCCAGCCGTGCGGCCGGTGCCGAGGTACTGGTTGTGATTAACGGCTCGCCTTACGAAACGGACAGCCAGTTGCACAGGGAGGATGTCGTTCGGAAGCGCGTGTTGGAAATCGGTATTCCGGCCGTCTATCTGAACATGGTTGGCGGACAGGACGAACTGGTATTCGATGGCGGGTCTTTTGCCATGGACAGAAGCGGCGAAGTGGTGTTTCGCGCCGCTGCGTTCAGGGAGGAAGTGTATTACGTACAGTTGGCGGCAGATGGCGCCGGTGTCGCGCCACAAGCTGGAGAGGTTGCGCCACTATTGCCGCAAGATCAAAGCGTATATGAGGCACTGGTCTGTGGCACGCGCGACTATGTCGGCAAGCACGGCTTCCCTGGCGTCGTCCTCGGGTTGTCAGGTGGCGTTGATTCGGCGCTGATTCTTGCGATTGCCTGCGATGCTCTCGGTGCCGACCGGGTGCGTGCGGTAATGATGCCGTTTCGCTACACGAGCACCATGAGCCAGGAAGATGCGGCAAAACAGGCCAGGATACAAAAGGTGCGCTATGACGTCATTCCGATCGAACCGATGTACGAGGCGACGCTGCAACAGCTGGCGACGGTCTTCGAGAGTCGCGATATCGATGTTACGGAGGAGAACATACAGGCACGGTGTCGCGGCCTCCTGTTGATGGCGATATCCAACAAGACAGGACGCATGTTGCTGACCACGGGCAACAAAAGCGAGATGGCAGTTGGCTATGCCACCTTGTACGGCGATATGGCGGGCGGATTCGCGCCAATCAAGGATTGCAGCAAATCACTCGTCTACAAGCTCGCCCGTTACCGGAATTCGATCAGCAAAGTCATTCCCGAGCGGGTTATTTCGAGACCGCCTTCGGCAGAGTTGCGGCCGCATCAGAAAGACAGCGATTCGCTGCCGGATTACGACATTCTTGATCCGATACTCGAGGCCTTTATCGAAGAAGATCTGTCAGTGAAAGAAATCGTGGAGCGGGGATTCGACCGTGACGTGGTTATCCGGGTGCTCGAAATGGTGAAACGTAGTGAGTACAAGCGGCGTCAGGCGCCGCCGGGGATACGCATCAGTCGTCGTGCGTTTGGGCGGGACTGGCGGTATCCGATTACTTCGCGCTACACCTTCCCTGAATAATGAATCGCCCGCCGGGGCGGGCTCCTACGAATCGTCCGTACAATTTTTGGCCGTCCGAATAAACAAAATTGTCGTAGGAGCCCGCCCCGGCGGGCGATTCCCTACTGGTTCTGCACCACCGGATCGTCCCGGAAATTCTTCTGCAGGACGCGACGCGTGTCCTCGGCCAGTTCGGTCATGCCCAGACCCTCATAG
>JADFGH010000401.1 GCA_022567775.1 Pseudomonadota bacterium
GGACCGCCAGGCGAGAACCTGCGCCTTTGCACCGGACGAAACGATCCTGGTCATCGTGCCGGCAAACGCCCTGGCGCCACCGGATACCTCGAGCATGTTGACGAAGCCGCCAATAATCATGATCGCGAGGATGACCTGCACCTGGGTGCCGCTGGCGATCTCTTGCAGGACCTGGTCTTCGATGGCATTGAGCAACGCGTTAAAGGGATGGTAGCCGGTAAGAATCATCGAGCCGCTGAGAATGCCGATGATCAGCGCAAGAATGACGTTGCGGCTGTAGATTGCGACCACGATGGTCAGCAAAGGCGGAACGACAGAGAGGAAACCGTAATCTTGCATTCTTGTTTTTGTTATCCAGGGAGCCCGGCGCAGCATAGCACGCAGCGCAGCCGAGCCAGCGGCAGGTCACGGCGCATTTTGCGTCGTTTCCACTCATAATGCGGGCCGCAGTATCTCTACGGGTTTTCAGCATGGCCGATGTCTTCGCAGGTATGAAAGAGACTCCATTCTGGTGGGAGGCGGCGCCGCGGCCTGAAGAGGAAGCTCCGGAACTGCCCGGTGAGATCGATGCACTCATCGTCGGTGGCGGCTTCAGCGGCCTGTGTACCGCGCGCGTGCTTGCACAGGCAGGCAAATCCGTGCTCGTGTGCGAGGCGGGCTTTAGCGGATACGGGGCCAGCACCCGCAACGGTGGCATGCTTGGCCCGAGTTTTCACAAGCTGGGTGTCAAAGGTCTTACGGCCCGTTATGGCACCGAACGCACGCACGCGATCCTCAGGCAAAGCATTGGTTTTGTCGATTTCGTCAAGACGCTGAGCGAAGCAGAAGGCATCGAGTGCGATTTTCAACGCAGCGGCCGCTTCCGTTGCGCATCGCGCCCGGCGCATTACGAGCAGATGGCGCGGGAACTGGAACCGTTGATTGAAACCACGGGCGTCGACGCGGAAATGATTCCGGCGGCGCGCGTACGCGAGGAAATCGGCTCGGATCGCTTTTACGGTGGCGTCCGTTATCGCATTGACGGCGGGTTGCACCCCGCCAGGTACCACGACGGACTGCTTCGCGTCGTGCGCGACGCCGGAGCCATATTTGCACCACAAACCGAAGTCACGAATTTGCAACGTACTGCAAACGGATTTCGGGTCTCGACGACACGCGGCAACGTTGAGGCCGGACAGGTGGCGATCTGCACCAATGGTTACACGGGTAAGGTGACTCCGTGGTTTAAGCGCCGCCTGCTACCCATTCGCAGCGCGATGATCGCCACCGAACCATTAACATCGGAACTCATGCAAAGGCTGATGCCCACGCGCCGCATGTACGGCGACAGTCGACGGGTGATGGCCTATTACCGGCCGTCACCGGATGGCCAAAGAATTCTTTTTGGCGGTCGCGCCGCCGGTCCCGGCGATCGGCCCGGGAAAAACGCACGAGACTTGCGCAACATGATGCTCGACGTGTTCCCGGAACTCGATAAAACACGCATCACGCACAGCTGGTCTGGTTTGGTTGCCTACACGTTCGATCACACGCCGCATCTCGGCGAGCAGGATGGATTGTTTTACGCAATGGGATATTGCGGATCCGGCGTTGCGCGCTCGAGTTTTTTCGGCACGAAGCTGGGCCACAAAATGCTCGGTAACGTGGAGGAGGGCAGGACCGCCTTCGATGACCTGTCGTTCGAGACCAGACCCTTTTATACAGGCAACCCCTGGTTCATGCCGGCACTGGTTCGCTGGCACCGCCTGGTGGATCGGCTGGGCTATTAGACGCCCGTCGTCGAGGCGGGATTGAAGAGATTTATAGGAGCAGTCTTAGCCGCCAAATTGACATGGCGCTTGACGGCTTGTAGCGCCTTGTTTTTGAAAAAGGATCCGCTATGAAATATGCAGGCATTGCAGTAACAGTTCTTATCATCGGCGTCGTAGCATTCGCGACCGTAAAAAAGGTGTCGCCGGTCGGCTGGGGCTGGTGGGGCACCACCAACACTGCGTCAGGTATAGCGCTCCACGGTCACGATCCTGTCGGTTATTTTGACCAGGGGTCTGCAGTGATGGGGAGCAATGAGCACACTTTCGAATGGCGCGATG
>JADFGH010000085.1 GCA_022567775.1 Pseudomonadota bacterium
GCACAAGCACGAGCCGGGCAGAGGGCGCTAGGCTGGTTTTTAAGCAGCTAGTGCGTAGTTGTCGTCGTTGGCAACTATAAGTGTTACAGCTGGATTTACGAGGTGATCTGTCCCTCGGCATGCACCCGGAGTTTCGCGACCCGCGTCGAAACCAAGTCACCCCCGGTTACCGGAAATCCGGTACAGATAGTGTAGGGCCAGTTGCCCAAAAAACAATCGACGTTTCCCGAATTCGCAAATAATTGCCGTTTGCTACTAAAACAGAAGCAAAGTAAAATCGGCGCTATCAAAAACGTAGCATGGATGTGGACGCCTTATGGCACAACGGGTTCAGAACCTCAGGCGGGCGCCAACCAGCGTGCCGATGGCAAGCGCACTGGCGCTGTCAGGCCGGCGCTGGGCATTCAGGATCGTGTGGGAATTAAGGGTGGGACCCCTTAGTTTCCGGGCCTTGCAGGCTGCATGCGGCACTATCTCGCCGAGCGTGCTGCAGCACAGGCTCCACGGGCTGCGTGATCGGGGGATCGTGGAGAGAATTCCGCGCCTGGGCTATCGCCTGACGGCGAGCGGTGAACGGCTGTTCCAGGTATTGACCGCGCTCGACAAGTGGTCCGTATGCCTGGTGAAGGACTCGCTCCAGCGTGATAAGTAACTTTAGAAAAAGCAGGTAAGTTACTGTAATTACAGGTTAGAAGATTTGAGAATCCGGGCCTTTTGCCGTTTCCAGTCGCGTTCCTTCTGGGTGGCGCGCTTGTCGTGCTGTTTCTTGCCTTTCGCAAGGCCGATTTCGAGTTTCGCCTTGCCCTTGCTCCAATGCAGGTTGAGTGGCACCAGGGTGTAGCCCTTGCGTTCCACGGCACCGATTAGCCGGTCCAGTTGCTGCCGGTGCAGCAGGAGTTTGCGGGTTCGTGTCGGCTCGGGGTGGATGTGTGTCGATGCCGTGGTCAGGGGCGAAATGTGGGCGCCCAGCAGCCACGCTTCTCCATTCCTTATGTGGACATAGCTTTCCGTCAGCTGCGCACGTCCTGCGCGCAAACTCTTCACCTCCCAACCCTGCAGCATCAGGCCGGCCTCGAAGGTCTCTTCCACAAAATATTCATGCCGTGCTTTCTTGTTGCGGGCGATGGTGGAATTTCCGGGCGTCTTTTTGCTGGTCTGGCTCATTTGCTGGCAGGGGTGCAAAACGGGCCGCGATTATACGGCAGTCCAACGCGCCTGGTCTGTTGTCAGCGTAATCAAATTCATCCAAAATCCCGCCTTCTACGCTGTACCGAGTGGAAAATGCAACAGCAAGAAGCGGCTGGACAGGCGCCGCGCACCTCATTGCACGGCCACTGGTCTTCACGCTTGGCCTTTATCCTGGCCGTGACCGGATCCGCCGTCGGCCTGGGAAATATCTGGAAGTTTCCCTACCTTGCCGGTCAGAATGGCGGCGGCGCATTCGTGCTGGTCTATTTGCTCTGCGTGTTTGTGATCGGCATGCCGGTCATGATGTCGGAAATCCTGATTGGTCGGCGCGGCCGCAGGAATCCTGTCGCTACCATGGCTTTACTCGGCGAAGAAGAGGGCCATTCGCGCCGCTGGCAATGGGTGGGCGCTATGGCTGTAGTGACCGGCTTGTTCATCCTGTCGTACTACAGCGTGGTAGCGGGCTGGACGCTGGCCTACGTGCAAAAGAGCATGTCCGGTGTATTTGTCGGCGCCAGTCCTGCCCAGGTCAGCGCCGTCTTTGAATCCTTTACCGGAAGTTGGGCGCAGGTCGGCATCGCCCATACTTTGTTCATGGCGGTCACCATTTTCGTCGTGGCGCGAGGCGTTGAGCGTGGACTCGAGCAAGCTGTCAAGTTCATGGTCCCCGCCTTGATTCTGTTGATGCTCATTCTTCTTGGATACTCGATAAATAGCGGCAGTTTCGGGCTTGGCTTCAAGTTCATGTTCAGCCCGAATTTTGCCGCGTTAAGCTGGGACGGCGTACTCGCGGCAATGGGGCAGGCGTTTTTCACACTGAGTCTCGGCATGGGTGCAGTGATGGCCTACGGTGCGTATCTACCAGAGGAGACGTCGATAACGAGCACATCGGCGGTCGTGATCCTGGCAGATACGGCGATCGCAATTCTTGCCGGGCTGGTCATTTTCCCGCTGGTCTTCGCCAATGGTCTCAATCCCTCGGAGGGTCCCGGGCTGGTGTTCGATACATTACCGCTCGCTTTTGGCCAGATGCGCGGCGGTGTGTTCTTCGCGACTATATTCTTTGTGCTGCTGGCGTTTGCGGCGTGGACGTCCGCGCTGGGTCTCATGGAACCCGCCGTCGCGTGGCTCGTCGAGCACAGTCATCGTACCCGCGCGCAGGCTGCGGTCATGGTCGGTGGCCTGGTCTGGTCTGTCGGCTTCGGTACCGTCCTGTCGTTCAATGCGTTGTCGGGATTCAGGTTGTTGCGCGGCACTATTTACGACAATCTCGACTACATAACCAGCAATGTGATGTTGCCGCTCGGCGGACTGTTAATCACCATTTTTGCAGCCTGGGTTATGTGCCGAAACTCCAGCGCCGACGAACTGGGCGGCGCCGGGGCGATCTTCAAATCGTGGCGCTTTCTCGCCCGCTATGTGGCGCCGGTGGCGATCGCGTTCATCTTCCTGCGGGCTGTTGGCGTGTTGGGCTGATGGCCGGCCGACAATCGTAATGCGCAGAGTCAAGCGAAGTGCGCTCGTACCGTACACGGCACGGGAAATGTTCGTTCTCGTCGATGATGTTGCGGCGTACCCGGAATTCCTGCCCTGGTGTAATTCTGCCGAGGTGCGTAGCCTGTCTGATGACATTATTGAAGCCACCCTGGAACTGAAAATGGGTGCGGTCAGCAAGACATTTACGACGCGCAACTTAAGGCGCGATTTTGAATCGATCGATTTGGCGCTGCTTGGCGGTCCCTTCAAGCACCTGAGCGGAGGCTGGCGATTCAAGGATCTTGGTGATGATGGCAGCAAGGTGTCACTTGATCTCGAATTCGAATTCTCGAGCAGGCTGGCGGATATGATGTTCGGATCTTTTTTTGAAGAGGCCTGCAATTCGCTCGTTGACGCGTTCTCAAGAAGGGCTGACGCAGTCTATGGCCGTGCAAAAAACGATTAAAGTCGAGGTGGTTTATGCGCTGGCCGGGCGACAGGAGCTGCTTGCCATCACCATGCCGGCGGGCGCAACCGTTGCCGAGGCCATCGAGCAGTCCGGCATCGTCGGGAAGTTTCCGGAGCAGGATCTGTCAGCATGCACGCTCGGGCTATGGGGGCGCCTGGCAGACAGCGATCATTTGCTGCAAGACGGCGATCGAATCGAGATTTACAGGCCGTTGCTTATCGATCCACGCGAAGCCCGGAGGCAGCTGGCGCTTGAGGGTAAATCAATGGGCCATGCAAACGATAATGGGCCATGCAAACGATAAAGGCGGCCAGGGTTAACCCGAACATTTTACGAGTGGCCGGGAATGCCGGTTTCTGTGCCGAGTGCAGCGTGATCGATCGTGTGAGATTCATAGTGGGCTACGGGTCGAGCACGATCGGGCGCGATGGGCCGGCACAGGAAGCGACAGCCCGGCAGGCGCAAACTGTGACGCTTCGACACAAGCAGATTGCTTCTGAATCGCCTGATACATACGCCGCTTGCCATTATGGGTGCCGTCACTCGTGAATTGTTCGGGTTAAAGGTCCGGTCTGAGTTCCTGTTCCGTGATGACCTCAGAGACGTTCTCGCCCTCAAAATAGATGGATATCCAGCGCTTGAAAATTGCTTTATCCCTGCCGATACGCAGGTAATAGATATAGTCCCAGCGATTTTCGTGAAACGGATCATCAATCATCGGTGTGCCAAGCAGGAAACGAATCTGCCCGCGTGTCATCCCTACCTCTACCTGATCAATAACCTCCTGGTCCAGCAGGTTGCCTTGCGACAATGCGGCCTGGTACACGCAGCCGCCCGCCAGCAGCAGCGCCGCTGTCAGGATCACAATGAGGAATGGATTTTTTTGCATTGAAACAGTCGCCAGCGCACGCAGCTTTCTTGAATTGGAAACCCTCGGGATGGGGCGTTGCAGTGGAGCGGCCTACCCAACTGGGTCATAATAGGCGCGCATCATACCTTCTTGCCAGTATGCGCGGTAGACGCCACAGGTCGCCGGATCAAGAGGCATCATCAATGTTACAGCGTCAGGAATTACGAAAGGCCGGCCTCAAGATCACGCTGCCGCGACTGAAAATTCTGGAAATTCTGGAAAACAGTGAGCCGCGGCACCAGAGCGCGGAGGACATCTACCGGCAGTTACTCGACACGGGCGAGGATATCGGCCTTGCAACGGTTTATCGCGTCCTGACCCAGTTTGAAACCGCGGGTCTCGTTAACCGCCACAATTTCGAAGGCGGGCATTCGGTTTTCGAGATGGATGATGGCAAGCACCATGATCATATGGTTTGTATTGAAACCGGTGAAGTTGTCGAATTTATGAATGACGAGATTGAGCGCATTCAAAAGGAAATCGCCAAATCGCACAATTTCGAGCTGGTTGACCACAACCTCGTGTTGTATGTCCGCCGGATCAAGACGGAATCGGACGACTGATTCGGTCCGCCGGTCAGGCGGAAATTTCTTTCTGTCGGATGCGCGACCCCGATCTCAACATTTCTGCTGCATGATCCCTGGTGCGCGCCGTAATTTCGACGCCGCCGAGCATTCGCGCGAGTTCTTCTACCCGCTCGTCAACACTCAGGTGTGTGACTGCCGTTTTCGTCGACTTTCCGTCGCTGATTTTGAATATGCGAAAATGGTGGTCCGCCAGACTGGCAACCTGCGGTAGATGAGTAACGCAAACGACTTGCCTGGTCTCGCCGAGTTCACGAAGTTTCAGGCCGACCATTTCGGCAACGCCGCCACCGATGCCGCTGTCGATTTCGTCGAAAATCATGGTTGGGATAGTGCTGCCATCGCTGGAGATCACCTGTATGGACAAACTCATTCGCGACAGTTCGCCGCCCGACGCGATTCTGGATAATGGCATCAGCGGCTGGCCCGGATTGGCGCTGATCAGGAATTCAATGTCGTCGACGCCCCATGAGCGCGGGGCGCTCCGGTCGCGAGGCGAAATCCTTATTTCGAAAACACCGCCCGGCATGCCGAGATTTTCCATGGCGCCGGTCACTGCCGAGGAAAAGTTCCCGGCCGCTTTTTTTCTGCCGGCGGACAATTGCGCGGCCAGGTTGCGAAATTCTGCCTCTGCAGCAGCGACTTTGTCCGCTAACTCCGCGCAGTACTCCTCAGCATGTTCGAGATCGTCAAGCTGTTGGCCGAGTGTTCGATGCAGATCAGGGAGTTCCGTGGGTTCCACCCGGTGTTTTCGCGCCAGCGCATAAATTGCGTCGAGGCGTTCCTCCACCCAGTTTTGTCGCGCCGGATCCATATCGAGCGCGTCACCGTAGCGCCGCAGCATGTCCTGGGCCTCCGACACCTGGATGTTGGCATCCTGTAGCAGGCTCGCAATCGGCTTGAGTGAAGGGTCGACTTCGCACATTTGTTCGATCGCCTGCATTGCTTCGGCAATCAGGCGCTGCGCATTCAGCGGATCGCCGTCGTACAGTCGGTGTAGCGCACCAGTGACGCTTTCGGCCAGTCTGCCGCGGTTCTGCAGTTTCTGACGTTCCTGGGAAAGAGCTGCAATTTCATCAGTATCCAGCGCCAGTGCGTCGAGTTCGGTGATCTGAAATTGCAGCAACTCGAGCCTCGACGCCCGGTCGGTATCCGCGGCCTCAAGACTGGCGATTTGCGCGGCCACCGCTTGCCATTCAGCGAACGCGGTTTCAGTCATGGCACGAACCTCGTTCAGACCACCATAATAGTCGAGCAGATTCCTCTGTACCTCGCGGCGGCCCAGTGACTGGTGAAAGCGCTGGCCGTGGATGTCCAGCAACATCTCTCCGAGCGCCTTGAGGCTTTGCAGAGGCACGGTATTGCCGTTGATGAACGCACGCGAGCGTCCGTCCGCATTAATCACGCGTCGCAGATTGCAGGCGTCGTCGACGTCCAGCATCTGCTCCTCGAGCCAAAGCCTGGCATCTGGCAGGTTCTGCAGATCAAATTCGGCCGTAAACTCCGCGCGATTTGCGCCGCTGCGCACCAAGCCGGTGCCGCCGCGCTCCCCCAGCACGAGCCCGAGGGCATCAACCAGGATCGATTTTCCCGCACCGGTCTCGCCGGTCAGGACGGTCATTCCGGGTGCAAATTCGACCTCGGCCTGATCAATGATGGCGAAATTTCTGACCTGCAAACTGATGAGCATCGTTCAATCGCTCTTTTGATTCCTGGTCCGGCTGTCACGACCCCAGTGAAGTTTGGAACGCAGGATCCCATAATAATCGTAGCCCGGAGGATGAATCAGCGTTATTCGGTTTACAGATTTCGAAATCAGCAAACTGTCGTCCGGGTCAAGTTCACCGAGTGAGTGTCCATCGACCGATACTTCCGCTTTGGTATCGTGACGGGGCAGAAGTTTGACCTCGATATCGAGACCGGCGGGAATGACAATCGGCCGGTCACTCAGTGTGTGCGGACAAATCGGCACGATAACGACTGCGTCCAGCAGTGGCTCAATGATCGGACCGCCGCAGCTAAGCGCGTAAGCCGTCGACCCGGTTGGCGTGGCTACGATGAGTCCATCGCCCGCATGGGTGTTGACGAAACGACCGGCGATCCTGGTCTCGAAATCGACCATGCGGCCGGTTTCCCGACGTTGCAATACGATGTCGTTCAGCGCTACGGCGGATCTTTCGCTGCCGTCGGACGAGGTGATTTTCGCAATGAGCTGCAGCCGCGTTTCCCGGGAGTAGCGGCCGCCCAGAATCTGCTCGAGATTCTCGAGCATCTCCGCGGGAGATACGTCGGCGAGGAATCCAAGTCGTCCCCGGTTGACACCGAGTAGTGGCACTTTGCCACTGCCGGTTAGTCCGGCGGCGTGCAGCATGGTGCCGTCGCCACCGACCGCGATGATCAGATCGGCTTCGGCCGCAAGATCGGCGTCGCTTACCGTCCGTGCCTGAAGGGTCGCGGGCGCATCCGCGGGGCAAATAACGTCGATGCCGGCTTTTGTTAAATATTCGGCGAGTAAAGCCATCGGCTCCGCAACCCGCGGATCTGAATACCGGCCAACAATGGCTACAGTCTGGAAAGCTTTGCTCATACCGGTTTTTGGTGTCACCCTCGTATTGTTCTTTAATTGCCTGGCGCAGCGGATTGTGAGATAGCCTGTCAGATTGTTACAAACCCTTGACCGACCGCCAAGCCGTTGCTAGCTTTTTGTTTTCAGAATAGCACTTTGTGTTAGTTGTTCATTTTGCGTTTCCGGAAGAATGACCACAGAAGCAATCACCGCGATTCCCAACGAACGGGCACAATTCCTTCTAAAGGCGTTGATCCAGCGATTTATTCGTGACGGCCAGCCGGTCGGTTCGCGGACCTTGTCCCGTGATTCCGGGCTGGAACTCAGTCCGGCAACGATTCGCAACGTCATGTCCGATCTTGAGGATTTGGGGCTCGTGTCCGCGCCGCATACGTCCGCGGGGCGTGTTCCAACCTCGCAGGGCTACCGCCTGTTTGTCGATACGCTGGTGCGCTACAAGCAGCCGAGAGAAGGCGAAATTCGGAAGCTTCAGTCACAGATCAAGCGGCAGCAGGACGACCCGGATGCGCTACTGGGCTCTGTATCGAGTCTGCTTGCCAGCCTGACAAAACTCGCGAGTATTGTGACAGTCCCTCGCGGCCAGCGCGCCATTTTGCGGCAGATCGAATTCCTCGCACTGTCAGACAATCGCATACTGGCGATTCTCGTCATTAATGATCGAGAAGTGCAAAACAGGATTTTGCATACCGCGCAGCCGTACACGGCCGCAGAGCTGCAGAAGGCTGCGAATTTCATTAACGACAATTATGTCGGCAACGATCTCATGGAGATTCGCAAACGCCTGATCACGGATCTGGACCAGACCCGTGATTCCATGAACCGTGCGATGCACGACATCATCTCGGTCGCACAGTCAGCAATGGAAGACGCGGCATCGCCCCAGGGCGAATTCGTTCTGACCGGCGAAACCAACCTGATGGATTTCGCAGAGTTGTCCGACATTGAAACGCTGCGGCGTTTGTTTGAGGCATTTTCGAGGAAGCGCTTCATGCTGAAACTGCTCGACAAGAGTATCAATGCCAGCGGCGTACAGGTGTTCATCGGAGAGGAGTCGGGCTATCAGATTCTGGACGACGTCAGCGTCGTGACCGCCCCTTATCGGGTCGACGCCGATCACATCGGTGTCCTGGCCGTCATTGGCCCGACCCGCATGGCGTATGACCG
>JADFGH010000086.1 GCA_022567775.1 Pseudomonadota bacterium
ATGACGCAACAGCGATTGTCAGATTTGTCTTGCCCGTCGACTGGAGTGGCGCAGATGCGGGCTCCGTCATAAGCGCGTCGATTTCTGCTGCCGGTGTTGGTACCTTGCCTGACGATTGGGAGGAAGATGAAGGCGCAGACGGCGATGCAGATGCCGATTCCGGGGATGAAGAAGATGCGGAGCCGCTGGACTGGACGATTGAACTGGTCGATCGCAACGGACAACGTGCATCCTTGCCGCTGAGCCACGATGAAGCACTTTATCCTTTGATTCAGGCCGTCCCGCGCAGGGCCGGATTTCTCGACTCCAGCGATCAGGAAGAAATTCTGTTTCGGCGTTTCGCACTGCCGATCGATGATTTTGTCGCGGCCAACCCGTCGTTCGACCCGACGTCACTGGCAATCATCAGTTTCATATTCGATCGCGCAGAAAAGGGCGCGATTATCATCGACGACCTGTCGTTAACCAACTAGCAGCAAGGAACTTGTAATGTCGCTTGAAAACCTTCAGTCGATCAACTGGGATGCTGTCGAACTTGAAACCGTCAATCCGCACATGCAACGGCGCATCGTGACCGGCGAGCGCATGACAGTCGCGCGCATCTATCTCAAAGACGGTTTCCTCGTGCCGATGCACAGCCATGTGCACGAACAGATCACACAGGTGATCAGCGGGAGAATGCGCTTTACATTCGGTGATGACCGATCCGAAGTAGCCGAGTACGGTCCCGGTGATGTCATCGTTATTCCCTCAAATCTGCCTCACGAAGCGCTGAGCATCGGCGATGTCGAGGAGATGGACATGTGGTCACCGCGGCGCGACGACTGGCTCGATGGCAGCGACGATTACTTGCGCGAGTAAACTAAGAAAAGCAATATATTTCAAGCAGTTCAGATACCGTTCACTTATTTTTCAGTCCCCGTTAAGCGCGAGGCTTGTACGCTGCAGGCGAACATCTTGTGAATGCCCATGATTTCCATAACGGAATACCGGGCGCAAAGGAGGTTGCCATGGACATCGTATATGCGGCAGAGAAACCGAGCATCGCCAAAGTACTGAGCGAGCACATGAAACGCGAAATCAGGCCTGGAGATATCCAGGTCCATGCCAATCCGGATGAGACGGGCAGCTTTTTCATCCGCTGGCGGTTCGACCGTTATGTCATGTCACCGAATGGCGAAGTCCGGACGAACGGCTCCGAACTCATTGACTAGACCGGGTGCTACAGCGTCAGGTCACTGTGCTATAAAGCGGACTGAATAATCCGGCTTAGCAGAGGCAATATTGACCACCGAAACTCAAACGGATCTTGATCGATGCCCGGTCGCCGATTCGCGTGATTTCACTGATTCGGTTCCGGTTATCGATATAGCAGGTATCATGCAGAACGCCTCCGGCGAGGCGGCACAGCAAGCTGTAAATGAAATTGCGAAAGCTTGCCGCGACTGGGGGTTTTTCCAGGTCATCAATCACCGCGTCTCCGAAGAATTGATCGACACCGTCTGGCAGCAAACGCGGGCATTTTTCACAGGACCTGCAGCAACGAAAAAAGCGATTCTCAGGACCAGGGACAACCCCTGGGGCTATTACAACAATGAGCTGACCAAGAATCAGCGGGACAAGAAGGAAGTATTCGACTTCACGACGGACGGTACGGACCCTATTTACAGCGCCGAGAACCGCTGGCCGGATATCGGTGCGGAATTTCGCGACAGCATGCGCGCCTACCTTGACTGTTGCACCCGCCTGTCACTGACGCTGCTCGAGGCCTTTTGCATGGGCCTGGATTTGCCGGCTGATTTCTTGCATGAGGACTTTGCCGCGAATCACACCGGCTTCATCCGTCTCAACTACTTTCCGGTTGACGATCCACTGGAGGCCAGCGGCGGACAGAAACTGCCGGTCGCCGATATGGGCATACATCACCACACCGATGCCGGTGCGTTAACCGTATTGCTGCAGGATGACGCCGGTGGACTGCAGGTATTTCGGGATGGCTACTGGCACGACATTCTGCCGGTACCCGGTGCCTTTGTCATAAACATTGGGGACATGATGCAGGTGTGGTCCAACGATTTTTACTACGCTGCGATCCACCGGGTCCGCGCTATGGACAGCAGGGACCGCTACAGCATCCCGTTTTTCTTCAACCCGGCGGCGCCGACCGAGGTCAGTCCGTTGCCGGGGGTTGTCAGCGAAGGACGGCCGTCTCGCTATCGCAGCATCAGCTGGTCGGAATATCGCGGCAAACGAACGGATGGCGATTACGCCGACTACGGGACTGAAGTCCAGATAGCGCAATTCAGAATCGACAAATAATGGCGCCGCCATGGCGGCCAGCAAAAACAAGGTAAAAATAATGGGTGAAAAAGTATTGTTTTTATTCGCGGCACTCGGCCTTTCGCTGTGCGTGTATGCGGAGGATGGACCAAGACTGTTTACGGCAGAAGATGTATTTGACCTGGAATATGCAAACGATCCCCGTATTTCGCCGGATGGCGCGCAGGTCGTCTACGAAAGGCGAGCCAACGACATCATGACGGACAGCACAGTGTCGAATCTCTGGATTGTGAACGTGGATGGCAGCAGACATCGGCCACTGGTATCGGGCACCGCCAGTGCATCTTCTCCGCGCTGGTCAGCGGACGGTGATCGCATCGCCTACGTCCAGGCGACCACGAATGGCACCGGCATTCATGTGCGCTGGATGGATACCGGGCAGACAGCCTTGCTCGCGAACCTGCAGTTCTCGCCCGCAGACCTGACGTGGTCCCCCGACGGACGATGGCTGGCTTTCGTCATGCCTGTGACAGCGAAATCCGAACCCATCGCGAAGCCGCGTGAGAAGCCTGAAGGCGCCGAATGGTCTGAACCTGTGAAGGTCATCGATACGGCGCGGTATCGTTGGGATGGACAAGGGTTCCTGGAGACGGCTTACGCGCACATCTTTGTTATTCCCGCCGATGGCGGTTCGCCGCGCCAGGTGACCAGCGGTGA
The DNA here is from genome assembly GCA_022567775.1 of Pseudomonadota bacterium. Classification (GTDB taxonomy): domain Bacteria; phylum Pseudomonadota; class Gammaproteobacteria; order Steroidobacterales; family Woeseiaceae; genus SZUA-117. The sequence continues at coordinate 2,998 of JADFGH010000086.1, forward strand.
TTTCAACCACGAGGGACCGTTATCGTGGAGCCCCGACGGTTCGGCCATCCTGTTCTCGGCGAATCGTGATGAAGGCTGGGAGCTTGCGTCGGGTGAAAGCGATATCTACCGCGTTTCCGTTGGCGATGCCACGCTCACCCAATTGACCGACAGGAATGGTGCCGAGCATGCGCCGACGATGTCACCGGATGGCCGGCGAATCGTCTACATCTATGATGACAATCGCATGATTCCCTATCGCAATCGCATCCTGCACATAATGGCGCCTGATGGCTCCGGCGACCGGGCGCTGACCGCCGATCTCGACAGTTCGGTGAGCAATATCCAGTGGGCCGGTAACCGGCAGATATTTTTTCAGTACGACCAGCGCGCCGTACGTTACGTCGCACGCGTATCGTTGTCCGGAGATTTTGTAAATGTTGCGGATAGCCTTGGCAGTACCTCGATTGGCCGGCCGTACCTGAGCGGCAGTTTCACGGTGTCAGCAAACGGCACGGTTGCGTTTACAAAAGGAACCGCGGAGCGACCCGCCGAGGTCGCGGTAGCCGGGCGGCGTGGTGCGCGTGTCCTGACCTCACTGAATGACGACCTGCTCAACGATCGCAGGCTCGGCGCAGTAAACGAGGTGATTTACAACTCGTCATTCGACGGCCAGGAAATCCAGGGCTGGTACATCACGCCGCCGGATTTCGATCCCGCAAAGAAATATCCACTGATCCTCGAAATTCACGGCGGTCCGCATCTCGCATACGGCCCCTACTTTTCTGCCGAGATGCAGTTGATGGCGGCACAGGGCTATGTGGTGTTCTACGACAATCATCGCGGCAGCACATCTTACGGTGAGGATTTTGCGCTGTTGTTGCAATACAAGTATTCGAGCCCGGAGGACTTTGCTGATCATATGTCGGGCGTGGACACGCTCATTGAGAAAAATATTGCGGATCCTGACAACCTGTTTATTACCGGCGGTTCAGCGGGCGGTATCGCGAGTGCGTACGCGATTGGCCTGACCGATCGATTTAGCGCAGCGGCAGTCGCCAAACCGGTGGTGAACTGGATCAGCAAGACGCTGACGGCGGATTCTTACATCGGACAGATATCACACCAGTTTCCCGGCATGCCCTGGGAAGAGTTCGAGCACTACTGGCAACGCTCGCCCTTGTCCCTGGTCGGCAATATGGTCACGCCGACGATGCTGATCACCGGTGAAGAAGATTACAGGACGCCGATTTCCGAAACCGAGCAACTCTACCAGGCGTTGCAACTCAAGGGCGTTGACGTGGTGATGATCCGGGTGCCCGGCTCGTCACATGGTATCGCGGGGCGTCCTTCGCGCCTGATCGCCAAGGTAGACAATATTCTCGCATGGTTTGCACGTTACCGAAGTGACCTGGAAGAGACAGAAAGTGACTGACAGTCTTCGATCAATCCTGCTGGTAATGCTGCTCTGTGTTGCCGGCTGCCAGCAGGCATCGTCGCCGTTCCTGCCTCAGTATTCGCAAATTGATTTGCTGATCGAAAATGGCGAGGTGCTGGACGGTCTGGGCAACGGAGCCATCGTGGCTGATGTGGTCATTGTCGGTGACCGAATCGTTTTTGTCGGCGAGGCAAATTTTTCTGCCGGCGATCTTGCGAGCAGGGTGGCGAAACGCATCGATGCGACGGGGAAGACAGTCACGCCCGGGTTCATCGATCTGCATTCGCATGGGGACCCTCTGCAGACACCTGCGATGGAAAATTTCCTGGCGATGGGCGTGACCACGATCACCCTGGGCCAGGACGGTTCGAGCCCGGATGTGGCGCCGCTTTCGGACTGGCTGGCGGAGGTATCGGCAAAGGGCATCGGCACCAATCTCGCGATGTTTGTTGGTCACGGAACACTCCGCAACCAGGCAGGCATCGGCCGGTCGGACTCGCCCGAGCCGGACGCCATGCAGCGGATGCTCGATTCACTGCATGAGTCACTGGCATACACGTTTGGACTCAGCACGGGCCTGGAATACAACCCCGGGTTGAACGCCAGCACCGGAGAGTTGCGGGCCCTGGCAAAAGTCGTCGGCCAGAACGATCGCATGATCATGAGTCACATGCGCAACGAGGACGACGATCAGCTCGAGAATTCGATCGCGGAGTTGCTTGAGCAGGGCGAAGATGCACGCGTGCACGTGTCTCATCTCAAATCCGTTTACGGAAAGGGCAGCGCTCGCGCGGAGGAAATTCTGGCGATACTGACGGAGGCACGCGCTAATGGAATTGAAATATCCGCCGACGTCTATCCCTACAGTGCGAGCTATACCGGCATTGATATCGTGTTTCCTGTCTGGGCGAAGACCAGGGAACAATTCGACGTTGCCAAAACCGAGCGCCGTGATGAACTCGCGGAATACTTGCGGAATCGTATCAACCGGCGCAACGGTCCTGAAGCGACGCTTCTTGGTACCGATCCATACACCGGCAAGACGCTCGCGGACCTCGCACACGAGATGGAACTGCCGTTCGACGATGTGCTTATCGATGTCATTGGCCCGGACGGCGCGTCCGGCGCGTATTTTGTGATGAATGACGAGTTGCAGGCGCGCTTGCTTGCAGATCCGCTGGTCGGCGTATGTTCCGATGGCAGCCCGACCGGATATCATCCACGCGGCCACGGCACCTTCGCAAAGATCATCGAGAAATACGTTATGCAGGACAGGTTGCTGACGCTACGCGAAGCTGTCGCCAAGATGACGTCATTTCCGGCAGCGTTACTGAGAATCGAGGATCGCGGCATCATTAAGGAAAACATGATTGCAGACCTGCTGATCTTTGATCCCCGCAATGTGCATGACAATGCGACCTATCCTGACCCGCTGCAGCTGGCAGAGGGCTTCGAGGTTGTCATCGTCAACGGAAAAATTGCGCGCGAAGATGGCCGGCAGGCTGCCGATCTTTTTGGCCGCGTGTTACAGCCACATGCGATTCAATAACGCAGCGCCGGTCATCGGCACGGACGGCAATGCGATCGTCCTGGATCTCAGTATCGGTAGCCGCCTGCGTGGTGAAGCAGTCGCAAATCTGGAGGTCGAGCAACTCGGCAGGTTGATTGACGAAACGATGGCGGACGCCGGCACCGGATTCGCGTTCGGCCGTTATGCGGAACCACGCGATCTGTATAACAACGACCATTTCGCCAGCGATAGCACCGCGGAAAACAGAACTGTCCATATGGGGATCGATCTGTTTTGTGTTGCCGGAACGCCGGTGTCTGCGCCGCTGGACGGCAAAGTCGAACTGCTGGCAAATAACGCCCGGAAACTCGATTATGGCCCGATGGTTGTTTTGCGGCACCAAAGCGACTCCGATGAACCGTTACCGGGTACGAGGGTGGGCGCTGTGACCAACAGTGTTCCCGAGGTCGAATTGGTCGATCGCGCGATCTGGTTGCGAGAATCGCAGCGTTTTCGCGACTTGAACTACCGCCAGACCTGGGCCTTCGCGAGCGCGGGCGCCGAGCGCGTAAATGCGACGAACGAAGCCGTACTGATTCGAGATGGTCACGAGGTCGTCGGTGCGACCAACGTGCGGATCAAGCGAATTCCTTTCTTGAGGGGCGGTATTGCCTATATCACCGGAGGCCCACTTTCGCGAGGAGAGAAGTGGGATAACAAGCGCTCCTTGGACGCATTCGCGGAGTCCCTACGGGCTCTGGCGCGCGAGTACGTGGAGAAGAGACACCTCACGCTGCGTGCCGTCGCACCGTGTGGACCTGAGGAGTGGAACGAGAACCTCTCTGAGATCTTCGAATCCCACGGCTTCGCCCGAACAGAGCGGGCCAGGGATTACTTCACGATCGTGCTCGACCTCACGCGCTCCCTCGAAGATGTGCGTCGCAGCTTTCTCCAAAAGTGGCGCAACTGTCTGAACAAGTCGGAACGACAGAACCTCGAGGTGGATTCCGGAACGGACATCGCGTTGCTCGAACGCTTCTCTGCCCTTTTCGGGGACTTCATCGACCGGAAGGGATTCTCGGTCGACCTCGAACCTGATTTCTACACTGCGGTACAGCGGAACCACGCAACAGAGGATCAGTTTTTCATCAGCATTGCGGTCCAAGACGGCATCGATACCGCAGGGCACGTTTCGAGCATGGACGGAGACACCTGCGTCTACCTCCTCGGCGCGAGCACCCCAGCTGCGATGAAGACCAACGCTGCCTATCTTCTCCAGTGGAAGACAATCGTCGAAGCCCGTGAACGGGGTATGCACTGGTACGATCTCGGGGGAATCGATCCAGCTGGCAATCCCGGCGTCTACAAATTCAAACGCGGGCTGAACGGACGCGAGGTTCGAGCAGCTGGCCCGTATGAACTCCGTCCTCGCGGAATCGACGGGCTTCTGACGAACGCCGCAGAGACCTTGTACCGTCACCTGGTTCAAAAGAGCTGAGGCAGTCATGTCAGACAGAATATCGAGAATCTGCGCAGGGGATCGATCACTGACCGACCTCGTCAATCGCCTGGTAGATGTCTCGACGAGAGGCCTGCCCGGGATGTATCACGACGACCGCCGGGTCTTCGCACATACACGGGTGCGCACCGAGCGGGGCCTGGAACTTCGCGGCGTGAGCCCACGCTATGGCGCCATCGCAATACTCGGGCTGCGACATGTCGACAAGGAGATTCAGATAGCCACGCTGGGCGGAGAGACGGTCCAAGAGTTCGTCGCGCGTCAGGTGGCCAACATCGACTCTCTGGACAATCTCGGAGACGTAGCTCTCACGACATGGGCAGCGGCGGAGTGCAAAATCCCGGATCTGCCCCGCGCCCTCGAGCGACTTCGCGTGCTGTGGGGTCAGTCAACGAATACATTCACGGTCGAGGCTGCGTGGACGCTCTCCGCACTCGTCGCTGCAGGGTCACACAACGATTCGGACGCTACAGCGGACCAGGTATGGGCCAGTCTCGAAGCGGCGTTTTGCGACGTGGGCAGCGTCTTTCCGCACTGGATCTCCCCGGCTGACGCACCGTTCGGACGCGCCCACGTGAGTTGCTTTGCGGACCAGGTCTATCCGATTCAGGCGTTGGCGAGATATCACCTCGCTGTTCACGACGACCGAGCCCTCGAAATCGCGAACAGTTGCGCGGCGCAGATTTGCCGTTTGCAGGGGGATGGTGGGCAGTGGTGGTGGCACTATGACGCCCGCAACGGAAGCGTGATAGAAGGTTATCCCGTCTACAGCGTGCATCAGGACGCCATGGCTCCGATGGCCCTCCTTGATTTATTCGATGCCGGTGGCACCGACTTCGCGGCGGAAATTCGCGAGGGACTCCGCTGGATGGACAGTGCTA
>JADFGH010000087.1 GCA_022567775.1 Pseudomonadota bacterium
GGCGGCCCTGGTTCTCGAAATGCTTCAGGACTGTCGAGGCAAGATACATGGAACTCAAAACGTCCCCGAGCCGTGCCGAGAGCAACTCCTTGATCTTGAGTTTGCCGCCGAGCGTCAACATCGCAAAATCGGCGGCAAGTGCGAAAGCAGCGCTGTAGCGGTTGATGTTCTGGTAATAACGCCGCGTTGGCGTGTTGTAGGGCACGTTACTGAATCGCGCATGGGTAAGCGCGAGGAAAAATGCTCGCGCAGCGTTGCTTATGGCGTAGCCGATGTGAGAGAAAAGCGCATTGTCAAATTCAGCCAGACCGCGTTCAGCGTCCTCGTCCTGCGCAGCCTGCAACTCCCGTAAAACATAGGGATGACATCGTATCGCGCCCTGGCCAAAAATTATCAGGCTGCGGGTCAAGATGTTTGCGCCTTCAACCGTAATCGCGATCGGGGTCGCCATGTAGCCACGCCCGACGTAGTTTTTCGGACCCATCATGATGGCTTTGCCGCCGTGCACATCCATGGTGTCGTTCGCGACCTTGCGGCCCATTTCTGTGCAGTGATACTTTAATATCGCCGAGGGCACGGCCGGTTTCTCACCCTGGTCGATAGCGCCCGCCGTCACCGATACGGCCGCATTCATTATGTAGGTGTGTCCGGCAATACGCGCCAGCGCTTCACCAACTCCTTCAAACTTCGCGATCGGCATGTTGAACTGCCGGCGAATTTGCGTGTACGCACCTGATGCGTACGCTGCCGCCTGGCTGCCGCCTGCAGCGGTTGAGGGCAGGGTAATGGCGCGGCCGACCGACAGCAGTTCGACCAGCATTTTCCAGCCCTTGCCGGCCATCTCGGGGCCGCCGATGATGGCGTCCAGTGGCACGAAGACATCCTTGCCGCTGGTTGGACCATTCTGGAACGGGATACTCAAAGGACAGTGCCGCCGGCCGATCGTGATGCCGGGGAGGTCCGTTGGAATCAGTGCCGCGGTGATGCCGTACTCATCCTTGTCGCCGATCAGATGATCCGGGTCATAGAGTTTAAACGCGAGCCCGAGCACCGTTGCCACCGGCGCAAGCGTGATATAGCGCTTGTCCCAGTTGAGGCGGATACCGAGCGTCTGCTTGCCGTTCAATTTTTCCCGGCAAACAACGCCATTGTCGATCAACGCTGCGGCATCGGAGCCAGCTTGCGGTGAGGTCAGCGCAAAGCAGGGAATTTCGTCACCGGTCGCGAGCCCGGGCAGCCAGCGTTGCTTTTGCTCCTCGGTGCCATAGTGCAGCAGTAACTCCGCCGGGCCGAGCGAATTCGGCACGCCCACCGTCGACGACGCGGCTGGATTGCGGCTCGCCAGCTTGGTGATGATCATTGCATTTGCATAGGCAGAAAATTCCAGGCCGCCGTACTGCTTTGGAATGATCATTGCGAAAAATTTGTGTTGCTTGATGAATGTCCAGACTTCTGGCGGCAGGTCGCCACGTATGTGGGCAATATCCCAGTCATCGAGCATCGCGCACAGTTGTTCACAAGGACCGTCGAAGAATGCCTGTTCCTCATCGGACAGCTGTGGCGCCGGAAACCCGGTCAAGCGGTCCCAGTTGGGCATGCCGGAGAACAACTCGCCGTCCCACCACACATTGCCGGCCTCGAGCGCTTCACGTTCCGTATCGGACATCGATGGCAGCAGTTTTCGATAGGCTTCGAGCGCCGGTCGCGTGATTTTTTCGCGCCGGAATTCGGGCATGTTGGGCACTAACAGTACGGCAAACAGCAGCCACAGGATTATGAGCGTGACGATGTTCCAGGAACCGTAGAAGGTGTAGACGAGGATTGCCGCACCGGCGACGACCGTAGAGGTCAGCAGCCTGACCCGGTTGTAGGCGAGATAGATGCCACCGCCGAAGAACAACAGGAACCAGGAAAGATCAATTAGAAAACTGGACACACACTTATCCTCACTGACGCGGCAACCCGGCGCCGCAGCAGGAGACTCCCAAGTCCGGGTCAATCGCAGAGCCTCATAAGAACCCTATCACCGGGGGGCCAATGGTGCCAGAAAGCCGAGCGGGATCGCGTGATCCAATTCTCAGCGTTGCCTCCGGCCAGAGGTACCCTTATAACAACGATTCGATCGCCACGCGCTCCTCACGAAGTTCTGCATCGGTCGCCTGCATTCGATCACGGCTGAAATCATTGATTGCCAGGTCCTGCACGATTTCAATCGTGCCACCTTGGCAGCGCACCGGGTAGGAATAGATTACGCCGGGTTCAATGCCGTAGCTGCCGTCGGCGGGAATCGCCATGCTGACCCAGTCATCCGCCGGCGTGCCCAGTGCCCAGTCATGCATGTGGTCTATAGCTGCCGAGGCGGCCGAGGCTGCGGAGGATGCACCGCGCGCTTTAATGATGGCGGCCCCACGCTGTTGCACCAGCGGAATAAATTCGTCAGCCAGCCATGCCTGATCGACAAGGTCCATTGCAGGTTTACCGCCAACCGTCGCGTGATGAATGTCCGGATACTGCGTCGCGGAATGATTTCCCCAGATTGTCATTTGCCGGACGCTCGATACGTGATTGCCGGTTTTTGCTGCGAGTTCCGCTGCTGCACGGTTGTGGTCGAGCCGTGTCATTGCGGTGAAATTCGCCGGATCGATGCCTGGCGCGTTACTGCTGGCGATCAATGCGTTCGTATTGGCGGGATTGCCGACCACCAGCACGTGGATATCGCGATTTGCGTGATCATTGATTGCTTTACCCTGCACCGAGAATATTTGTGCATTTGCCTCCAGCAATTCCTTGCGCTCCATGCCGGGACCGCGTGGCCTTGCTCCGACCAGCAATGCGTATTCGGCGTCTTCGAAAGCGACGTTCGCGTCAGCTGTAGCAACGATGCCGGCGAGCGTGTCGAACGCGCAGTCGTTCAGCTCCATGACCACGCCGTCCAGTGCCGCCAGTGCAGGCGCGATTTCAAGCAGCTGCAATATGACCGGCTGGCCGGAGCCGAGCATCTGGCCCGAGGCGATGCGAAACGCAAGTTGATAGCCAATCTGGCCGGCGGCGCCGGTGATGGTGACACGAACGGGATTATTCATTGATGGCTCGACCTGTCATAAGTAGAAATAAGTGCTAATTTTATGCGGCGCGCGATTCTAGCATTCGATGCCGCGTTCGGCATCCGGGTAATGTACTTATTCTGGCAGTTCGAAATCCGGGAAGATCTCCCGGAAGTTCTCGAGTTCCAGGTTTGCGGCCTCTGCCTGTCCCGACTGGCGGAGCGTTTCTATGCATTTCCACCATTCCTCAACATCGGATTTCTGCTCATCGCTACACTCAAATGGTGCCTCCAGCGAACGGGGCTTGAGCGCAATGGCCGGTCGCGGCCTGGTGAATTTCGCCGCCGCGTTCGGTGCTGGCTTCAGGGTGGTGCCTGCGGCTGCTTCCATTTCCTGGACACGTTGTTTGGCTCTCTCAACCTCAGCCGTGAATTCATCGCTGACGCCAGTACGATTCTCAAGTGCTGCTCCCTGCGGCTGAGATACTGCTGCGGCAAGGTCCGACTGTCTTCCCGGGAGCTGTGCTGGCTCAGTCCCGCGGTCAGCTGTGGTTTCGGGCAGTGCCTGGACGGGTAGCGCGGTTTCCAGGGACATATCCGCCGGCGGGCTGAAAATACCCGGGTCGCTGAGATCAAGAATGATCGCCAGGCTCAGCCCGACCGTCGCCCCGAATGCGACGGGACGATACCAGGTCTCGAAAGAACCCTTCCGATTATCGGCCCGTACCGCCCTCGCGGCCTCGCGCAAGACAGCGTTATCGAGATCCGCCGGTGTCTTTTCGTCAGCCAGTGACGCGTAGTGCGCCGACACATGCGGGTCAATATCTGCTGCTTGCTGTTTGTCATTGTCCTGATTCATGTCAATGGTCCATCGCCGGCTCGCCTGATGAGCACTGCATCACGCAGTCCTCTGAGTCTGTGCAGCAGGCTCGGCCAGAGCCGTCTTTAGTTTCCTGGTGGCGTATCGCAGTCTGCTCCTGACCGTTTCCCGCTTGACGCCGGTCACCTGCGCAATTGTGTCAATACTCAGGCCAGCCTCTTCATGCAGCAGGAAGACGTCGCGTTGTTCATCCGGTATGGTGCCGAGCGCTGCATCGAGTCGCTGGCGAGCAAAGCTCTTTTCGGCTTCGAGATCAGGTTCATCACCTGGGTCAGGTCTGCAATCAGGATCCATGGCAGAGGCGACCATGTGACGATTGTTTCTCCGCACGTAGTCAATGAAACAGTTGTGGGCGACGTGATAGAGAAAGGTCGTAAATTTCGCCGTTGGCCGATAACGGTGCCGCGACTTGATGATCTTGCCCCATACTTCCTGGAATACGTCCTCAGCTGTGTCGCGATTCCGCGAAAGGCGCAGCAGATAGCGATACAGGGAGTCTTTGTGCCGGCGATACAGTGTCTCGAACGCTGTTACGTCGCCGTCCTGGTAGCGGAGCATCAAGGCCGAATCTTCCGGGGTAACGCTCATTGATCGAGCATAAGCGACGGCTTCACCCATGGAAAGCGACGCTTCCAACCGCAGTACCTCTCTCGCTACCGCGGGCACAATGGTGTCCATATTTGTGGCCAAAATCCGGCGGTTGCGGACTGCCCGAGCTGAGCGATGCGATCCCTGCCCGGCGCCTGGGGCCGCTTCCAGCAGCGAGCTTCGCTGGCGAATATCGCGTAAGTCATTGATGTTAAGGCCCTAAGAGCACAGTCTGTCTTATGCAAACGGCCGGCCGCGCGATTCAGGGTTATTTTTTCAGGCAAATGGCTTGCAATCACGAAGTTTGGTGTTATAGTCAACTATAACACTAAGTCACTTAAACCGAGGACGGCACTCAAAAAGGCGCCGCAAGAGCAAATGAACAGTCGCTTTGATCAGCTCACAAAAGTATTGCTTTCATTGTCAGTCATGCTGATGTTCACGGTCGCGCTGGTTGCTGGCCAGGCGCGTGCAAAGCTGCCCGCAGAGGTCTCATCGGCACGGAATTTTGGTCTTGTGACCCGGATGAGTATCACTCTCGAGTCAGAGTCATTACAGAAAATCGATTCGCTGTTGTATGTGGTCGACGCCATTCTTGCGCTGCCGATCGATATCGAGCTAAGCCTCGATGAGCTGACGCTTCGAACGGGCAAGGTAAGGGATGCCGGATCTGACGACTCGTCGGTCCAGTAGCTCTCTCCAGGTTAACGGTGTGAATAAACTGTCAATATTTTGCAGGACTGTGTTCGCGCCCGTCCTCATGCACAATCCGCAGGAATCAGATCGCGACTTTCCGCTTCGCCCTGCTGGTATTGCGCGGCGAGCTGACCATGATGGCAGGCCCGCAGATTCCGGCCGAAAGCCAGCGGGTACCGCTAAGCACCTGTCGTGGCCGCGTCAAAACAACAAATGACAGGCCTCGGATATTCAATGGACCCGAAGTGGAATGAAGACCTGCCGATCTATCGCCAGCTGCGTGATCGCGTAGTTGCAATGATCCTCGAGGGCGTCCTCGGCGATGGTGATGCGCTGCCATCGGTCAGAAATGTCGCTGCTGAATACCGGCTGAATCCGTTGACCGTCCTGAAGGGTTACCAGGAACTCGTTGATGAAGGTCTGGTCGAGAAAAAACGCGGCCGCGGCATGTTCGTCACTGACGGGGCCCACAAGCAGCTGTTAAAAGACGAGCGTCTTCGATTCATCGAAAAAGAGTGGCCGCAGGTCGTCGCGACGATCCAGCGGCTTGGCCTCGAGGCTGATCAATTGCTGCGACAGGTGAAGGCAAAGAAACCATCGAAGCCGGGAGGGAAGGATGACTAGCCTGGTTAGTGCACGCAACGTATCAAAGAATTATGGTGACTTGCGCGCGGTTGACGATGTCAGCTTCGATATTGAAAAAGGGTGCATCATGGGCCTTATCGGTCCGAATGGTGCGGGCAAGACGACACTCCTGAAAGCACTTCTTGGCCTGACCGACTGCCAGGGCAGCCTTTCAGTGCTGGGTCTGGACCCGTTTCGCCAGCGCAAGGAATTGATGCAAAACATCTGCTTTATCGCCGACGTGGCAATACTGCCGCGGTGGATTCGCGTATACCAACTCCTGGATTTTGTCGAGGCTGTCCACAATCACTTTTCCAGGAAGAAAGCTGAGGCATTACTTGCTCACACAAAAATCCCGGCCAAAGCGAAAGTGCGGGAATTGTCCAAGGGCATGGTCACGCAGCTGCACCTTTCCATCATTACCGCGATCGACGCAAAGCTGTTGATACTCGACGAACCGACGCTGGGTCTCGATATCATCTTCCGCAAGGACTTCTACAGCCACTTGCTGGAGGACTACTTCGACGAAGAGCGGACCATCATCATCACGACGCACCAGGTAGAAGAGATCGAGAACCTGTTGACGAACATCATGTTTATCAACAATGGTCGCATCGTGCTTGATGCCAGCATGGACGCGTTACCTGAACAATACGTCGAATTACTGGCCAGTGGTGAAAATGCCGACCGGGCCAGGAAGCTCAATCCAATCTTTGAACGCGACGTATTCGGCAAGAAAGTCCTCACTTTTGAAGGCATCAGTCGTGAGCAACTGACAGGGCTCGGCGAACTGAGGACGCCGGATATCGCCGATCTGTTCGTAGCCAAGGTCAAAGGAGTGACAGCATGATGCAAGGTCAGCTCGCACTGCTTGAACGCGAACTCTGGGAGCATCGGTCGATATACGTCGTTCCCATTGTTGTGGCGATCATCATGACGCTGGCAGCACTGACGGGCCAGGTGTCAATCAACGGCATGGAACATGTCGACATCGGCATCGTCGGTGCGTCCAATATGCCGGACAATGCAAGGGCGGCGGTACTGTCCGGAATCATGATCGGCCTGTCGACCACATTCGTGTTTTCGATGTGGATACTGACCATCTTCTATGCGCTCGATTCCCTGTACGCAGAGCGCAAGGACAGAAGTATTCTTTTCTGGCGCTCCATGCCTTCGACCGATCTTGAAACGGTGCTCTCGAAGTTGTTGACAGCAATGCTGGTCATTCCATTGGTGACTTTCGCAATGATCCTGGTCACGCACCTGGCCGTGCTGCTGTTTGCCAGTGTGTGGGTCGCGGCCCGCGGCGGCAGCGGCTTGACCCTGATCTGGGGGTCAGTCCCGTTCTTCGACAACTGGACAGCGACGCTCATCTTCGTGCTGGCATTGCCCTTGTGGCTGTCACCGTTCATCGGATGGTTCCTGTTCATCTCTGCCTTCACGAAACGCTCACCGTTTCTTACCGCATTTCTGCCGATCGCCATATTGCCAATGCTCGAGAATATGCTTTTTGACACCGCGGTCTTTGCTGAGGCGTTCTTCGTGCGCTCCATCAAGATGCCGCTGTTTATCAATCCCGGCACAATGGAACGCCTTTTCGAAGAGGGCGATGGTTTCGCGCTTCTTGCCGACGCCCAATTGAGCCTGCTGGGATTGATGGATTTAAGTGGTTTCCTGACTAACCCGGGACTGTGGTTGGGCCTGATCGTGTGCGGTCTCTTCACTGCCGCGGCAATCTACGTGCGCCGCTACAGGGATGACAGCTAGCCGACCTCGGATTTCCTGATATCCAGCGAGTATTTCCTTATTTTGCCCCTAAGCTGGTGATAGCTGAGGCCCAGCAAGTCTGCAGCAAGCCGTTGGTTGAATCGCGCTTTCTCGAGCCCGGCTTTCAGTAGCTCTACCTCGAGTTCCTGTACCCGCGTATTAATATCGGTCGGCAAAATCGGTGTGCTTCGTATGACAGACTTTCTCTTCGCTGAACTTTCCACAATTGCCGATTCGCGTAATCGAAACGGCGAATCGAATGGATCAAAAACGATACTGGTGATCTGTTTGCCCGGTTCCGCGGAACGATAGACAGATCGCTCAACCGCATTCTTCAACTCACGAACGTTTCCAGGCCAGTCATAGCGCAACAGCGCTGAAGAGGCTCGCGCGCCGAAGCCGGGAAAGTACTGGTACTTCAATTCACTGGCCATATTCAGGGCAAATGCGTAGGCGAGAGGCAGAATGTCCTCCAGCCGCTCACGCAACGGCGGTATGGTGACGACGTCGAACGCGAGCCGGTCCAGCAGGTCCACGCGAAATCGTCCGGCGGCAACCAATGCCTGTAAATCCGCGTTCGTCGATCCGACAATGCGAATGTCGACGGAAAAGGTGTCACTGCCGCCAACCCGCTGCAGCTCCCCATATTCAATTATCCGCAGAATTTTCTCCTGCGTGCGCAGGGATATGCTCGCCAATTCATCCAGAACCAGCGTGCC
>JADFGH010000088.1 GCA_022567775.1 Pseudomonadota bacterium
CAATAAATTATTCTTCGACCGACCAGCGTCCCCGCCAGTGTTGGCAATCACGAAGCATCCGGTCCCGTATGTACTTTTTGTCGCGCCGGTCTGAAAAGCCGCCTGGCCGATCAGTGCCGCCTGCTGATCACCAGCGATGCCACAGACAGGTATCTCCACGCCGAGGACGGATCGATCGGTGACGCCAAAATCGTCGGCGCAGTCCTTCACCTCCGGCAGCAACGACTCCGGGACATCAAATAAATCCAGTAATTCCCGATCCCACTCCTGAGTATAAATGTTGAAGAGTAAAGTACGTGACGCATTGCTTGCGTCTGTAGCATGGACGCGACCGCCGGTCAGGCGCCACAGTAGAAAGCAATCGATCGTGCCAAAAGCAAGTTGCCCGCTCTCAGCCCGGCGCCGTGCATTTGCCACATTTTCGAGAATCCAGGCGATCTTGGTTGCGGAAAAATAGGGGTCGAGCCGCAACCCGGTTTTTTGGCTCACCGATTCCTCGAAACCCTGGTCTTTTAATTTCTGACAGTAGTCGGCCGTGCGGCGGTCCTGCCAAACGATCGCGTGATGCACACACTCGCCGGTCTTGCGGTCCCAGATCAGCGTCGTCTCTCGTTGATTGGTAATGCCAAGGCCGGCAATTTTTCCGGCATCACACGCAGCCAGTGATTTCTTTGCGACTGCGAGGACCGAGCTCCAGATTGCCTCAGGATCGTGCTCAACCCAGGCAGGTTGCGGATATTCCTGTGGAAATTCCTGCTGCGCGCTCGCTATAACGGCCGCGTCGTGATCAAAAATTACGCTGCGACTGCTGCTGGTACCCTGATCGATGGCCATCAGGTATTGCGACGCACTCAACTTAAAGCTCCCGTTTCAGCGTGTAGATCGGTCGCCCGATATTCATTTGCTTGCCGGCCTCCTCAGGATATGCCTGCTTCACCTGGCCAGCCGCATACTCCGCAAGCTTCGACAATATCGAATCCGGCCACGGACTTACACGCCGCGATTGCAGGTCGACGTGCAGGTTCATCCACTCCGCGGTCGCCGCAAGGAATTTTTTCTCCGCATGGTACAGGCGCTGAAACTGGTGTATACGTTTGTCATCGTAAGCGAGTAACTGTGCCGTTACGATGTACGGATCACCCTCCACGAGTTCCTGCTGATAGGTAATGTGACTTTCCACGGCAAAGGTAGAACCGTATGACCTTTCAATGTACTCCGACGTAATCCCGAAATCCTCCCACAACGCGTCGACGCCGAGATCGAACGCCGATACGTAATACGCGACATTCATGTGACCGTTTGCGTCAATCCATTCCGGCTTAACGACGCCATCGGCAACCCACTCACCCAGAATTTCATCGCTCGCCATATCAGCTATTACTCGACAGCCAGTTCGGGCAGGTCCCGAAAGTGGTCCAGCGCAGCCGGGTTGGCCAGCGCGTCCGTATTCTCGACATCTTCGCCATGAACCACAGAGCGCACAGCCAATTCAACGATCTTGCCGCTGATCGTGTGCGGAATTTCAGGCACGGCGATAATTTTTGCCGGCACGTGCCGCGGCGTCGTATTTTCGCGTATCAGTTTGCGGATTCGCAGCTCGAGATCGTCGTCCAGCACCAATCCTTGCCGCAACACGACAAACAGCACAACCCGGACATCGCCGTCCCAGTTCTGGCCGATTGCGATGCTCTCCAGGATTTCGTCCAGCTTTTCGACCTGGCGATAAATCTCTGCCGTGCCGATACGCACACCGCCAGGATTAAGTACTGCATCCGACCGGCCATGGATGATCATGCCACCGTTATCCGTTATTTCGGCAAAATCCCCTTGCGCCCAGACGCCGGGAAAACGCTCAAAATAGGCCGCGTGGTATTTCCTGTCGCCTGGATCATTCCAGAATCCGACCGGCATGGACGGAAATGAATTGGTGCACACGAGCTCGCCTTTCTCACCGATAACCGAACGGCCATCCGACGAAAAGATTTCGACCTTCATCGCCAGCGCCAGGCTTTGCAGCTCGCCTCGATACACCGGTTTCATCGGATTGCCACCAACGAAACAACTGAGGATATCAGTACCACCGGAAACCGACGACAACTGCAGGTCATCGCCAATGGCATCATAAACAAAATCGAAACTCTCGGGCATCAGTGTCGAGCCGGTCGAAAATATTGTCCGGATCGATGACAGGTCGAATTCCTCTCCGGGCCGGATTCCTGCTTTTTCCTGTGCCGCAATGAACTTGGCACTGGTACCGAAAATGCTTATTTTTTCTTCCTGCGCCATGCGCCAAAGGATTCGTTCGTCATCATAAAACGGTGAACCATCATAAAGAATGAGTGTTGTGCCGCAGGCAAGGCCGCTGGCCAGCCAGTTCCACATCATCCAGCCGCAGGTCGTGAAATAAAACAGCCGGTCCTGAGGCCCTATATCGCAATGCAACACATGCTCTTTCTGGTGCTGCAGCAACGTGCCGCCGACACTATGGACAATGCATTTGGGAACACCGGTCGTGCCGGACGAATACATGATGTACAGCGGGTGATCGAAAGGCACGGACGTGAATTCGAGTTCCCTGCCCGCCTCGGTAAAGTCCTGCCATAATATTGCACCATCGAGATCGGGCAGCGTGACGGCGTCGCCTGTGAATGGTACGACCACGGTGTGAGTGATCGAGTCGATTAATTTGACGACACCGGCAACGGCATCGAGTGAATCGATGCGCTTACCATTGTAGAAATAACCGTCGGCACAAAACAAAACCTTCGGTTCGATCTGGCCGAAGCGATCGACAACGCCATTGATGCCGAAGTCCGGAGAGCATGACGACCAGATCGCACCGATGCTGGTCGCGGCCAGCATCGCAATTATTGCTTGCGGACAGTTCGGCAGGAATCCGGCGACACGGTCCCCTTTCGTCACACCTGCAGATTTCAGCCCCGCTGCGACCGCGGCAACCTGGGCCCGAAGTTCATCGAAGCTTAGCTCGCGGCGCGCACCATCCTCACCACGAAAAATGATCGCCGCCCGCTCGCCGCTACTTCGCAACAAGTGCGCCGGAAAACTCAGTTCACTGCCGACGAACCACCTGGCAGTCGTCATATCACCTGGCTGGTCCAGTACGGTCTCGGCCGGCGTTGTGAATTCGATATTGCAAAAATCGCAAAGCGCCTGCCAGAACGCTTCGACATCAGCAACTGACCAGCGATAGAGCTCGTCGTAAGACGCGTGTCCCTGCTCCGTCATGAAACGGAACATGGCCGATTTTTCAATTCGAGCCTTCGTCGGGGTCCAGAGGATGGGGTTACCGCTCAATTCCTGTCTTCTCCTGCCTGCAATTTCGATTATGACATCTGCAGGCCGCGGGTACATACTGAGCAGGTCTGCCAACGATCAAAAGAAGAACGATCATGACTATTTTATTATCAGGCTTAGTTCTTTTTTTCGGCATTCATGCCATTCCGATGTTTCCGGCATTCAAGGCCTCGCTCCAGTCCCGTATCGGTGCCATGCGCTTCAAAGGGATCTATTCCCTGATCGCACTAAGCGGATTTGCCCTGATTCTCCTTGGTATGTCCCGGGCTGAATTTCGCCCGGTATTCGCGCCCCCCGCATGGGCACCGCTGATCGTATACCTGGCGATGCCGGTCTCTTTCTGTCTGCTTGTCGCCGCGTATGTGCCGAACAATTTTCGCCGGGTGATTCGCAATCCAATGCTGTCCGGCGTCTTCGTCTGGGCGCTCGCTCACCTGATCGCCAATGGTGACCTCGCGTCCATTCTTTTGTTCGGCCTTTTCGGCAGTTATGCAGTCATCGACACCATCTCGGTGAAGCGCAGGCCCCCTGCGGCAATACCGGCAAGGCAGCCGTTCCTTATGGACGTTCTCGTTCTCGCCATCGGTTTCGCAGCTTTCTGGATCGTGCGCTACTTTCACGCTGCATTATTCGGCGTGTCGGTAATGGTCTGATCATGTCACAGGAATTCGCCGGCAAAGAGATGCGTGCCATTGCTATCAGTGAACCCGGTGCTCCAGAAGTCCTGCAAGAGGTATCCGTGCCAATCCCCGAGCCAGGGGAGTCGGAGGTGCTCATTCGCGTCCATGCGGCAGGCGTCAATCGACCGGACGTGTTGCAGCGGCTCGGCATGTATCCCGTGCCTGCCGATGCCGATCCCTTGCCGGGCCTGGAGGTTGCCGGTGAAGTTGTGGCAACAGGCGCAAATACTTCCCGGTGGCAATGCGGGGACAAAGTGATGGCGCTCTGTCATGGGGGCGGCTATGCCGAGTATTGCCGCGTCCACGAAAATCACTGCCTCCCGGTACCCGCAAACCTGTCGATGGTTGAGGCAGCCGCCATTCCCGAAACGTATTTCACCGTATGGTACAACGTGTTCACGCGCGCCGGTCTCGACGCAGGAGAATGGATACTCGTACATGGCGGCTCCAGCGGCATTGGCACGACAACCATTCAACTGGCGAAGGCAAGCGGCGCGTTCGTCATTACAACAGCCGGTACGGACGACAAGTGCGACTTCTGCAAGGACCTGGGTGCCGACCACGCACTCAATTACAAGACCAGCGACTGGGAGCAAAGAGTTGGAGAACTCACTGAGGGCAAAGGCGTAGACATTGTCCTCGACATGGTCGCCGGACCCTACATGCAGAAGAACATCAACGTGCTGGGCCGCGACGGACGTTACGTCATCATCGCGTTCCTGAAAGGCCCAAAGGCGGAGCTCGATATGCGCCGGGTGCTCGGTCAGCGGCTCACGATCACGGGATCGACACTGCGGCCGCAGACGATCGACGAAAAGGCGGCCATCGCAGCCAATCTGCGGAGCCATGTACTTCCATTGCTTGAATCGGGCGCGGTCAGGCCCATAATCGACTCCACGTTTCCACTTGGTGAGGCGGCTAAAGCGCACACATTGATGGAAAGCAGCCGGCACATGGGCAAGATTGTGCTCGAGGTCGGCTAATCGGAGATCGCCATGGGAAACACAATCTACTGGTTAATCGGCATTGTCGCAGTCGCCGGCGTGTTGTTCGCACTGCGCGACAAGCTGGCCGGCATGCTGCGCGGCAGGCCAGTGCCCGACAAATTGAAACCCGGCCAGCCATTGCCGGATTTTCAGGCCGTCGATGAAGACGGCAATCGCGTCAGCTCATCGGAACTCGCCGGCACGCCGGCAATACTCTTGTTCGTCCGTGGATCATGGTGTCCCTTTTGCAGCAAACAGGTCGCCAACCTGACCAGGGTTTACAAAGAGATCACGGATTCCGGCGCCAAGCTGATACTTATCACGCCGAAAACGCTTGCTACGACTCGCAGGGTGGCCGAGATTTTCGAAGTCGATTTCGAGTTCTGGCTCGATGATTCACTCAAGATCGCGAAGCAGCTTGGGCTGGTGCTTGAAGCCGGGGTTCCGGATGACCACCGCAAGGAATACGGTGAAGACACCCTATGGCCGACGTCGCTGGTCGTCGATTCGAATGGCATTATCAGATTTACGGAGCTGTCGAGATTCATAGCAGATCGTCCGAGCCCCGAAAAACTGTTAAAAGTATTGAGAAATCTCCAGGCCAATTAAGGGGACAGTTTACTTAATTGATCGAATAACGATTTGCTGAGATCACATTCGAATCAATTAAGTAAACTGTCCCCTTAATTCCTTAATTCTGTCCCCCTGATTCAATAATTTTCCTGGCCATTTCGTCAGCAACCACGTTCGTGGGTTTTCCTGACTGTCTGGCGGTCTCGAAAATGCCCGTCAGTCGCGGGCCGATTTCGGCGATGCGCCGCATAACCTCATCGTCATCGGCATCGCCATAAAATTCACTGGCCACGTTGATGATGCCTCCGCCATTGATGACGTAGTCCGGCGCATACAGGATTCCGGCAGCGGACAGCCGCTGCCCGTCTTCCGGTGTCTCGAGCTGATTGTTGGCGCCACCTGCAACGATCGTTGTCTGCAAGGCTGGAATGGACTGTGCATTTATGGTTGCACCAAGGGCGCAAGGCGCCAGCACATCTGCCTTCTGCATCACGATCTCATCAACCGCGACTGCTGTTGCGCCAAACTCATCACAGGCTCGCTTGACCCGGGCCTCGTCAATATCGGCAACCACAAGTTTTGCACCTGCCTCTGCCAAAAACCTGCAGAGGTGATAACCGACATTGCCGACACCCTGAATAGCAATTGTCAATCCGTCCACAGAATCACGGCCAAGCTGGAACGCAACGGCCGCCTCGATACCCCTGAAGATACCGTAAGACGTCTTGGGTGACGGGTCGCCACCGGCATGCCCTGCTTTCGCCGGCAAACCGGAAACGTATTTCGTTTTCCGCGCGATGGTCTGCATGATCTCGACGCTCATGCCGACATCTTCAGCGGTGACGTAAGCGCCGTTCAACTGGTCGATAAACCCGGCGTACTTTTCATAGAGCGCGTCCGTGCCATCGAAGTCCGGTGTCTTGATGATCACTGCCTTGCCCCCACCGAACTTCAGCCCTGCCATCGCATTCTTGTAACTCATGGCATGGGACAGGCGTAGCACATCATGCAGAGCCGCATCATCCGATTCGTAGGCCCACAGACGAGTGCCACCGGCAGCCGGGCCGAGCGCCGTCGAATGAATGGCGATGATCGCCTTCAGGCCGGTTTGTGCATCGCGGCAAAAGATGACGCGCTCATGATCAGCAAACGCGGAGTCTTCGAAAACAGCCATGTGATCCCTTGATTGTTCAGATTATTGCCGGCCGAGTGGCGCGCGGATTCTAGCACCGACGAACGCCATGGTCATATTTGACAACATGGAATCGCGGCTAAAGCCGCTCCTGCGGCAAGGTTAGTACGGCACACCAACCGCCTTGCACAGGAATTGCATCAGGGGAATTGCCGCTTTGAACGCCGTCTCAACCTTCTGCTGAAAACGAGGGTGAGTCGCCTCGGCGAGATCCATGGTTTTTGCGGCGATAAAGTCTTTGCGCTTGATATCCTCGATCAGCGGATGATCCTTGTCGAAGCCGCGCGGCGGCCGCGTCAGCGATTGCCCGCCCAGGCGAAAGTGCCGCTTAAACACCTTGTCATCGCGTGCCCGCAGCCACTCCGCCTGCTTGTTCGAAATTCTGTCCCTGATCGCCGCGAGCGCTGTGGGCTCCGGGCGCCACAGGCCGACGCCCAGGAACACCTCGTCGGGATCTATATGCACATAAAAACCCGGTGCATGCACATCCTTCGCCTGTTCATGCCGGAACTGGATACCGATATTCGTTTTATACGGTGTTTTGTTTTTAGAGAAGCGCGTGTCCCGGTATACGCGCATCAGTGAACCACCCATGCGCTTCGGAATTGCGGTGAAGTACGGCGCAAACTCCTGCAGGGGATCGTGCATTGACTGAATGAAGTTCAATGCGACATCGAGCACATCTTCTTCGTAACGGCGTTTATTCTCGTTAAACCAGTCACGATTATTGTTTTTCTTCAACTCGCGTAGAAACCTGATGCTCTCGGGTTTGAATGTTGCATATCGAGTGGCCGCCATAGTCCTGTACTCTATCTGTCTTCGATTATTCTGGTCTGCGTATTTAATCATGAAACCATGTCCCGCTTAAAACAGCGAACCGTAGCAGCTGCTCCATTCTTGGTATTCTTCGCACACACGGAAGGGGCTCAACATTGATTGCCGATACTTCTTTTTATGTGGCCGCCGTACCGGCGGTTATTTTGTTCGGCATTGCCAAAGGTGGTTTTGGTTCCGGCCTCGGCGTGCTGGCGGTGCCCCTGATCGCCATGGTTATTTCGCCGGTTCAGGCAGCCGCAATTCTCCTGCCGATCCTGTGTGTCATGGACCTGCTGGGACTCTGGGCCTACCGCGGAAAATGGATTTTGCCGGAACTGCGGGTTTTGCTGCCGGCATCGTTAGTCGGGATTGCTGTTGGCACCCTGATGTTTGAATACATGAGCCCTGCACGGCTCCGCTTGCTTCTCGGTGTTGTCGCGATCTCATTCACCCTCAATCACTGGCTACAGGCACAATGGGGGCAGGCAGCGGAGCAAAAACTCTTCGGCCCGGCCATCGGCATGAGCGCAGCAGTGGTGGCGGGATTTACCAGTTTCGTTGCCCATTCCGGCGGGCCGCCTATCACGATGTACTTGTTGCGGCGGGGATTAGACAGGACGCAATTCGTTGCCACGACCGTAGTATTTTTCGCGGTCGTCAATTACGTCAAGCTCGCTCCTTATGCCTGGCTTGGCCAGTTCGACGCCAGCAACCTTAAGACCTCGCTGGTCCTCGCCCCGCT
>JADFGH010000089.1 GCA_022567775.1 Pseudomonadota bacterium
ACTGGAGCAAGCTCAGGCAGCCGCAGGCAAGGGCCGAAATATTTGACCAGAAGGCGAAAGACAACGCGGCTGCCTTCAGCAACAATATCGAGTCGTACATCGGCACGATCAGCATCCCGGTGGGCGTGGCAGGACCATTGCGCGTGCGCGGTGCTGAGGGTTGCCGGGACTACCGGGTGCCGCTGGCGACAACGGAAGCTGCGTTGGTCGCATCATATAACCGCGGTGCAAGACTGCTGACGTCGGCCGGTGGCTGTAACGCCAGGGTGGTCGCCGAGGCCGTCAGCCGGACGCCGATGTTTGCCTTCAACGATCTTGTTGAAGCGCAACAGTTCGCCAGGTTCATCGATGCCCACGCTGACTCGTTCACTGATGCTGTGTCGCAGGTTACGTCACACGGCAAGCTGGTAAGCGTTCGTTGTCTGATCGAGGGCAACCACGTTTATGTCGACCTGCAATTCACGACCGGTGATGCGTCCGGGCAGAACATGGTGACGTTCGCGTCGGATGCGATCTGCAAACTGATTCTCGAACATTCTCCAATTGCTCCGCGGTACTGGTTTCTCGAAGCGAATTTTTCCGGCGACAAAAAGTCCACCGCGAAAAGCATGGGGCATGTTCGCGGCAAACGAGTGATCGCCGATATCACACTGCCGAGGGCGCTGGTCGAGCAGCAACTGCACACGACACCGGAACGCATGGTCGAGTACTGGTACGCCGGGGCAATAGGCGGTGTTCTGAGCGGTGCGACAGGCATTCAGGGGCACTTCGCAAATGGGCTGGCAGCACTGTACCTGGCCTGTGGCCAGGACGTTGCCTGCGTCGCTGAATCGGCGACCGGGATCACCCGCCTTGAAACCATCGGGCCTGATCTCTACGCAAGCGTGACTTTGCCAAACATCATGGTCGGCACAGTCGGCGGTGGCACCTCGTTACCCAGCGCAAAAGCCTGTCTCGACATTCTCGGGCTCGCAGGTTGTGGCAAGAGCACTGCACTCGCCGAGGTGTGTGCGGCCCTTGTTTTGGCCGGTGAGCTTTCAATCATTGGCGCGTTTTGCTCCGGCGACTTTGCGCTGGCGCATCGCGCGTTGTCCCGCGGTGAGGAACTGCAACGGAGTAACGACAATGACTAATCGATGGTGGATTTATCAGAAAGAACGCTTCCCGCTTTTAGCGCACGGTCCGCTGGTGATCGTATTTTGCCTGGCGGTAATGCTGTTCTCGGCGCTGCAACAGGGCGATGCGTTGCCGGACATTACGCGTATCGCCGGCGCAGTCATCAGCACGCTGATTCTGTTTTTCCAGCTGCGAGTCGCGGACGAATTCAAGGATTTCGAGATCGACGCAAAGTTCAGGCCGCATCGCGCGGTACCCAGGGGCCTGGTCTCACTGCATGAACTGGCAAGGCTTGCCTTCGCAGGCGCAGCAATTCAGTTCCTGATCGCCCTTTTTATCGATGTCGGGCTCCTGCCGATACTGATCGGCGTCTGGGCCTACATCGGCCTGATGACCAAAGAATTCTTCGTGAAGGATTGGTTGGTTAACAATCCTTCGGTTTACCTGCTCAGTCATATGCTGGTGATGCCGTTGATCGCTTTTTACGTGAGCACTTTCGACTGGCTTTGTGCCTGCCGCGTTATACCGTCGGGCTTAGGCTGGCTGCTCTTGCTCAGTTTTTGCTGCGGACTGGTCCTTGAACTGGGCCGCAAAATCAAGGTGCCGGCGAGTGAACGAACCGGCGTTGAGACTTACAGCGGACTGTGGGGCAGCAAAACAGCGGTCATCCTGTGGACCGCATCCGTCGCCGCATCGGTCTTTGCCTATATCAACGCAGCGTCGTACATCGGCGGCAGCGCACTCTTCCTGAGCCTCGGTGCCGCGGTGCTGCTGTTGGCTCTCATCACCGCAGTCCTGTTCCCGGGCAAAAGTGCACAGCCGTTTCGCGGCACAGAAAAACTGATTGAGCCCAGCTCGGGACTGGTAGCGCTCACCCTCTATCTCGGACTGGGCCCACTTCAGGCCCTGCTCGGCTAACAGGAGACAAGCATGGACTTCATACGATTTGATAATGCCAGCAACGATCAGGAATTTGCCGGTAACAAGGCGGCCAGGTTGGCGGAATTGCGTGCGGCCGGCTTTCAGGTCCCGGCATTCTTCGTGATTGGCTCGCACGCCTCACACGAGGTCTGCCGAACGGCGCTGCATGCCGAGATTGCGATGGCGGCAAAACGGCTTTGCCTGGATGGACGAAAGGTGGCAGTGCGCTCGTCATCGATCGAAGAGGACGGTAGTCAAAACTCCTTTGCCGGCCAGTTCGACAGCTTTTTGCAGGTTGCTCCGTGTGACATCACCGAGCATGCCTGTAAGGTCTGGGATTCCGCATGCAGCGATCACATTGAAGCCTATCGCGAATCTCTTGGCGTAAGCGGCGAAGTTCCGGTACCCGCTGTCCTCGTACAACGAATGGTCGATGCCGATGTCTCCGGCGTGGCGTTTTCCGCCGACCCGGTCAGTGGCGATCGGAATACAGCGGTGATTGCTGCCGTCCGCGGTGTCGGGGAGGCGCTGGTCAGCGGTGAATGCCAGGGCGATACCTGGCACGTTAGCGGAAACGGCAAAATCAAACTGCGCGAACTGGAATCCGCGGCGCCGGTTTTGCGTGATCGTCAGGTGCGCAAAATCGCGAAACTGGTTCGAGCGGTGAGCGATCACTATGGTTGTGCGCAGGATATAGAGTGGGCCATCGAAGATGGCCGGCTCTTCCTGCTGCAGAGCCGGGATATCACGACGTTGAACGACAGCAATACTGTCGACGACTACGCGCTGTGGGACAACAGTAACATTGTCGAAAGTTACGGCGGCGTCACCACGCCGCTCACGTTTTCGGTGGCGCGTTCCGCATACCAGGAAGCATATCGTCACTTCGGTCGCGTACTCGGCGTTAGTGAACGCGAAATTGCACGTAACGATCGCGCCTACGAACAAATGATCGGCCTGATCCAGGGTCGTGTCTATTACAACCTGCTTAACTGGTATCGACTGCTGATGCTGACGCCCGGTTTTCGCTTTAACAAAAAATTCATGGAGCAAATGATGGGTGTTACGGAGGGCCTGCCGCAGGAAGCGCTGCCGGTTGCTGACAATGACAGCCCGTTTGCCGGTGTCCGTGCAATGTTTGGTTTTGCCCGGGTTGCGCAACGTCTGATCAGGAAACTGTTCAGGCACAATGCGCAGGTGAAGAAATTTCACAAGCGGCTCGATGATGCGCTGCAGCCGCTCGATCTTCCGTCGATGACCCTGAACAAACTTCTCGACAGCTATGAAGACCTTGAAGGTTCGGTCATTCCCGCCTGGGACACGCCACTGATCAACGATCTTTACTGCATGATCTTTCACGGTGCCCTGCGTGCCTTGTGCGAGCGATGGCTGGACGAGGATCTCGCGGGCGTCCACAATGATCTGGTCAGTGGGGAAGCGGGCATCATTAGCCTCGAACCCGTCAGGCGAATGAAAAAAATGGCGTCGATAGCAGCCAGGAACCTGAAGTTTGCGAGTGCTTTGCGCGGCGGCTCAATTGAGATCATTAACCGCTTTATCGATTCGAACCGGGCATTCCGCGAGCAACTGGATTCCTACCTCGAGCGATTCGGTGATCGCTGTCTGGATGAACTGAAACTCGAAAGCCGGACCGTGGTAGATGATCCCCTGCCATTGCTGCGTGCGGTGGGCCAGCTGGCGCATGTCGCGGAACAAGCGAGCAGCACCATCAATAATGATGCGCGGGCGATTGCCGAGGCGAAAACAGCCAAGTGCTTGTCAGGATCGCCCGTGCGGCGGTTTATTTTTTCAACGACGCTCAGACTTGCACGGGCCCGTGTTCGGGATCGCGAGAACCTGCGATTTGAAAGAACCAGGGTTTACGGTCGAGTTCGTGCAATATTTGTCGAGATTGGCAATCGCCTCAGGGAACTCGAGGTGCTCAATGATACCGACGATATCTTCTACCTGTCTGTCGGTGAAATCAGCGGAATTGTGCGGGCTACCGGCAGTAGCAGCCGCCTGTCAGCACTCGTCGCTTGCCGGCGCCGGGAGTTCGCGGCATATGCGAAAAGCGATGATCCGCCACGGCGTTTTATCACCAAAGGCCCGGCACAACTCGCATCGTCCATGCAGGCGGTTCCATCTGTTGATACAAACCTGAGCGAGACCTCGCGCAGCGGTCAGGCATGTTCGGCCGGGATCGTGCGCGGCCCGGTGCGCATCGTTCGTGATCCGCGAGACGCTGAAATCCGCCAGGGCGAAATCCTGGTAGCACAACGAACCGATCCCGGCTGGGTAATGATCTTCCCGCTGGTGACGGGAATGATCATGGAACGCGGCTCCCTCCTGTCCCACTCTGCCATTGTGGCCAGGGAGCTCGGCATTCCGGCGGTGGTCGGCGTCGAAGATGCCTGTCGCTGGCTCAAAGACGGCGATTGGGTAGAGCTTGATGGAGCCAGCGGTACGATTCGCAGACTCGAACAGCACGAGCGAGCGGCATGAGCAACGCCGCGGTCAGTGCATCAAACTTTATCTGGCGCTGGCGGTTTCCTTTAGCAGCCCTTTGTTTAGTTTTGAGCCTGTTCGCAACGTCACAACTCACATCGCTGGCGGTCTCCAATTCACTGGAGATCTGGTACCCGGAAGATGATCCTGAGTTGCTGAATTACCGGCAGTTCCAGCAAACCTACGGCAACGACGAAATCGTGGTTGCCGCAGTAAGCCACAACGAAGGTTTTGCCTCGGAAGCCGGGTTGGAACTGGTTGGCTCATTGACTGACGATCTGCTGGACATCGACGGTGTTGCGACCGTGACCTCACTCGTCACCGTACCCCGGTCATTGGCCGCAGCGCGTGGCCGTCTGCTCAGCGATGATGGAAAAACAACTGTACTGGTGCTGCAGATGATGAGCGGCGAGCAATTTGAAATTCGCCGGCACCAGATCTTGCTGGACGTCGAACAGGCCATTGAGAGCCATGAGATGGTAGCGCGGCTTGCCGGTTACGGCGTCGTATTCGATGCTCTGAATGTAGAGTCAACGACCGGCACGACGACACTCCTTTTATATGCGCACGGTTTGATGATCGTTTTGCTGGCAATTTTCTTTAGAAAGTGGGGAGCGGTGGCGATCACGCTGCTTGCCGTTGGCAACGCGACGCTGTGGACGATGGGTCTTTACGTCATTCTGGGCCAGAAGCTGAACATGATTACGATGGTATTGCCGACCCTGGTGCTGGTGATTGGCATCGCCGACTGCGTGCACCTGTTGCGCAGCGTTGCGAAACAGGACCGGTCGCTGCCGCAGCGGGAACGCGTCATCCAGGGGCTGGCCGCGGTGATCGGGCCATGTCTGCTGACGTCCGTGACCACCGCGGCCGGATTCATGGCGCTGACGACATCGGGATTGCCGGTTGTACGAAACCTCGGCTGGTTTGGTGGCATTGGCATGCTGGCGGCATACGTTACGTCGATGATTATCTGTACTGCGGGTCTGTCCTGGCGTGGCGCAGAACCAAAGACGGCTGCATCGAAACTCGATGCCATTGCCGCGGGATTGTTTCGGGTGTCGATGCGTGCCCCGCGCCGCATCATTGCCGCCTTCGTCTTCGTGTCGATCGTCGCCATGGCCGGCATCAGCCAACTCGGAGTCGATACCAACTCGATCGAGTACCTCAAGAAGACGCATAAAGTTCGCCGGGATTCGGATTTCATCGAGGCAAAGCTGGGACCCTACGTCCCGGTCGAGTTTACGGTGACCGCTCGTGGAAATATTGTGCGAGGCGACTACCTCGATGCCATCGCGCAATGGCAGGTCGATGTCACGCAAATGGAGGACGTTGGCTGGAGCTGGTCGTTGATAGATGCACTCGGCGTCAAACATGATGAACGCCCGTCGTCACTGGGTACGAGTAGCTTGCGCCGGAGGCTTGAGCGAATCAGGCAGTTTTCACCGGTCACGACCGGCGCAATGCTCGCCGGGGACAGCGAGCTGCGTATTTCGTTCGGGGCCCCGATCATGTCGGCTGGATCGCTGGATTCCCTGATTGAGCGCATCGTCGCCAAGGCAGATTTACCCGCGGGTCTTACGTTGAAGCCTGCAGGGTATTCACCGCTTTACACCAGGATTGTCGATGAACTCGTCTGGTCACAGGTGCGCGGATTTTCGGCGGCGATCGTGCTTATCGTCCTGTTGCTGGGCGTGGCGATGCGTTCCTGGCGTCGTATTCTTCTCGCATTGCCGGCGAATGCCGTCCCGGTCGGGTTAACGCTCGGCCTGATGGGATGGACCGGCATTCCACTGGATGTAGCATCGGCAACGATCGCCACTGTGATCCTGGGCCTGGTCGTCGACGATACCGTGCATATTCTTAAGCCGTCTGCGGGCCGGGGAATCGTCGACTCATTGAATATTGCCGCTGACACGGCGGGTGGCACCCTGCTCATGACCACGCTGGTGCTGGCGCTGGGATTCCTGGTCCTTGGGCTTGCAGAGATACGCTCTGTCATCTGGTTCGGAACCCTTACCAGCTTCGCGATGATGGTGGCAATTCTGACCGACCTGCTGCTATTACCGGCCCTGGCAAGCATCACCGCCGGCACCAAACAGCCGCCTGACGCTTTTCCAATAACCACATAATACACTGAAAACTAACAATTAATTGCCCCATGGACAACCATCAGGTTTTCCATACCCAATCATCAGCAGTTGCTCAGGCGATTGACCCCCCGCAACACGATGCTTGAGCCTCACACAGAAAATGAACGAGGCTGCCGATGTCAATTCGCCCGAATATCGCAGAAAAAGCCAGTTTTGCCCGCATCCGCTATGCCCAGTGCTGGGAGGACGCCGATGTGCTGCTGGAGGCCATGGACGTGCGTCCAACCGATACCTGCCTGTCTATCGCCTCGGCTGGTGACAATACGCTGGCTCTCGTTGCTGCCGGTGCAAAACGCGTCATTGCGGTTGATCTGAGCCCGGCGCAGATCGCCTGCCTCGAATTGCGTGTGGCAGCTATCCGCTCCCTCACACATGCACAGTTCCTCGAATTGCTCGGGCAGAATCCGAGCACTGACCGGCGAATACATTACCAACGCTGCCGTGACGAACTGTCGGCGGTGAGCCGTCAGTTCTGGGACCGGAACCCGACGCTGATCGATCAGGGGATTGCTCAGGGCGGCAAATTTGAACGCTATCTCAGGGCATTCCGGCGCTTTGTCCTGCCGCTTGTACACAATCGGCAAACCGTTAGCAGGCTGTTCGAACTCGAGTGCGAGGAGGACCGGCGAGCGTTCTACAACGAGCGGTGGAACAACAAACGCTGGGACCTGCTGTGCCGGATGTTTTTCGGGCGTGCGTCACTGGGGCGTCTCGGCAGAGACCCGAGCTTTATGAAATATGCGGACGAACCGGTTTGGCAAAGCTTACAGCGGCGCATTCCCAATGCTTTTATCACGCAGCGACCAGCCGACAATCCCTACCTGCAATGGATCCTCGAAGGCCGCTTTGTATCCGCACTTCCCTTTGCATGGCGCGCAGAAAATTTCGCAAAGATTCGCGCCAATATTGACTGCCTGGAATGGCGCTGTGATTCGATAGAGCAGGTGCTGTCCGAAGTACCCAGCGGCTCTCTGAACGGCTGCAACCTCAGCGACATTTTTGAATACATGTCGCAGCCCGACTACGAGCGTTTATTGACTGAATTGGTACGCGCCGGCGCACCGGGCTGCCGCCTGGTTTACTGGAATGTTGTCGCGCAAAGACAAAGACCGGCGTCGCTTAGTCATGTCCTGCGGCCGCAACGAACGCTGGCGCGCGATCTGCACCGGCGCGACAAGGCATTCTTCTACCGCGATTTTGTCGTTGAGGAGGTCCTCTGATGGAAGACTCCCTGTACCTGCTCGTCTTGCCGCCACTAATGCTGGTCCCTGCAATGGGTCTTCTGAGCATGATTCGCAGTACCCACAAGATCGGCCAGGAACTCAAACGGAAATCATTTCATGTTGGCGTTGGACTGGCCTCTTTATCGTTTCCGCTGGTTCTAAATGAACCCTGGAAAGTCATTACCGGAATGTCCCTGGCAGTCGCATGGATGTCTGCCGTCAGAGTCTTGCCATGTTTGCAACGCTATTTCGGCTCGGTCCTGCACGATTGCGAGCGCAAGTCGATGGGCGAGGTGCATTTTGCGCTGTCGATAGCCGGGCTGCTGCTCGTAACCAGCAGCAGCCCGCTGTTGTTTGCCATCCCGGTCCTGATTCTGGCCC
>JADFGH010000090.1 GCA_022567775.1 Pseudomonadota bacterium
TGGGCGGCAGCATGCCGGTCACCGAGAAGGCCGTATACTGGCCCGCGAGGTAATGGCTTGGGAGGTTGCAGATGAGCACGTAGCTGCCGCCCTCTAGGATCGCGCTCACAGTTTCCGTCTCCCCCTGGGCGAGGTCCTGGCTGGATGCGACGACGTCCACTTGGCTTTCGTCGACCATGTTCGTTTTGCCGTCCACCGGCAGCGCGTTGGGCGCCCGGTCGGTGCGAATGACGCGGAGGTTGTGGGGGAGCCCCGCGCCATCATTGCTTACCTCGAAATCGACGGCGCCGATATGAATATCGCGGTGGAACCTGGCCTTGATTTACCGGATACCGGGATATCGGTGACGAGGTACCCGGAGATCGGCATGTATTTTGGCGGTGTGGTCGCTGCACTGTATGACAATAAGAGTGGTTTCTCGGTGGCAGCCGATCCGCGACGCGAGGGCGGCACTTTCATTGCCGAAGGATGATCGCACCGATCGGGTCTGCTAATCTGCCGACCGCACAGGCCGAACCATCACCTCTCCAGGACATTACCATCGTGAGCGACGCAAAGTTGACAGATCGTCTGCCTGACGACCTGCCATCAGACCCGATGCACTGGGCCGACGCATGGCTCAAAGAGGCGACGGCGGCAAAAGTACAGCGTAATCCCAACTCGATGACGATCGCATCGGTCGCAGCGGATTCACAGCCATCATCCAGAGTCGTTCTTTGCAAGGATTTTGTGCCAGATCCGGGATACCTGGTTTTCTATACCAACTATCGATCGCAGAAATCACTGGAATGGACTGTAAACCCGAGGGCCGCCGCGTTAATGCACTGGGACTCACTGGGGCGGCAGGTGCGTATCGAGGGGACGATCGTGCGCTCGCCCGAAGAGGAAAGCGACGCCTATTTCGCCAGCCGCGACTGGGGCAGCCAACTGGGCGCCTGGGGCAGTGATCAGAGTGAGACCATTGCGTCTCACGATGCGCTGGTCAGCCAGATCAGGCAGCGCGCCGCCAACCTTGGACTGACACTGGACCCGGACACGCAGACGCTCGCCGATGACAATATTCCGCTAATCGCGCGACCTGCGCACTGGGGTGGATTTCGATTGTGGGCAACAGCGATAGAGCTTTGGATAGAGGGCAAGAATCGCGTTCACGACCGGGCCAGGTGGCAACGCGATATTGTGCGCACTTCCGCACATACGTTTTCCGTTACCCCGTGGACCGGGGTGCGATTGCAGCCCTGATCTTACCCATGAACTCCGCCATCGTGGAAAGCAGGGTACGTTGCCCGTTCTGTGGGGAACGCATCAGCGTATTGCTCGATCTTAGTGGCGGCGGCCAGTCATATGTTGAGGACTGCCAGGTTTGTTGCCAGCCGATGCAATTAAGTTTCGACGTCAATGATGGTGATTTCACGAATCTGCAGGTGGCTTGTGCCGTTTAAACAATTAACGGGCTTGCTCTGCATCCTGTTGCTGATCAGGTCAGCGTGTGCGGACGTCATTGTCACGCAGGGAGCCGACTTCAGCGCGGACGTATTTCCGGGCGATGGCCGGGTCGTAATGGATCTCCTGGGAAAAATCTGGGTGCTGCCGGCAAGCGGTGGGCAGGCGCGGATAATGACGGACGGCCTGTTGCCGGCACACCGGCCCCGATGGTCACCGGATGGGTCGAAGATCCTGTACCAGACAAGCTCACCGGGTACAGCGTCTTTATGGCTGCTGGATGTCGAATCATCCGCAGCATCCAGGATTGGCAGTGAATCTTTTTTTGTGCAACACGCATCATGGCATCCGGATGGTGAACGCATCATTTTCTCCTCGCAACGCGGAGACACCGGGCTCGATATCTGGGAAACCGACTTGCCGACAGGATTGAGCTGGAGAGTCAGCAGTCATCCGGGCGACGAGATGGAACCCGTTTGGTCGAACAACGGCAGACACCTGGCCTACATCAGGAAAAACGATGACCAATACATGCTGGTCCTGCGACGGCACGGTCAGGCAGAGGTCGACCTGTTGGTCTCGGATCAGCCATTGTCGTCACTGTCCTGGAGACCCGACGGAAGTTTACTGACGATCCTCAGGCAGGACGGCGACACACGGTCGCTCAACATGGTCATTCTTTCCGACCCGCCGCTGCTACGGCAATTTGTCGCGGGCGAGGATTTCTTTACCTCGCCGGTCAGCTGGCGAAACCGGCAGCAAATGCTGTACACGGCAGATGGCTTCATCAAGACACGCGACTTCGGCGACCTGCGTTCCAGGCAGCTACCTTTCAGAGCCACGGTGGAAGAACCGCAGACACGGCCAAAAACAGTCATTGCCAGGCGAGAACTCGAAATCATCGATCCGCCGGCTGATCGCCTGGTGATTCGCGGTGCCAGGCTGTTTGACGGCATCTGGAATCGTTATCGCAATCACATGGATGTCCTGATCGACGGCGGCCGAATTGCTGCCGTTGAAGCAAGACGGGACTGGCAGGATGCAACGGTACTGGATCTCGGCAACGTCACGATCCTGCCCGGCTTTATCGACACCTGGTCGGCCATGCCTGCCGGGCCCGTGCAACAAGCGGGCCCACGCATGCTCGCCTATGGCGTCACTACGATCGTGACCGACGACCCAGCTCACGACGGGAATTTGTGGGAAGGCGAGCAGAGCCCGGGGCCGAGGGTTCTGGCAGCAGGCGATATCGGCACCGCGAGACAAGAAGCCGGTGAGAGGCCCTATTTTTTTGTCAAAGTAGCGGCCGGACAGGCTGACGATCGCGCGACGCGGGAAGCGGTACAAAACTGGCAGGCCCGTGGCGTTCCGGTGCTTGCGGAAAACTGGAATACCGGACTGGGAATCGGCGCTGACCTGCTCGCGGGCGCCGGCTCGCTGTCAGGCTCGCCAGTCGGTGGCCAATACCAGGACCTGCAGGTGGCCGTCCGCCGGAATCCGGTCACCCTGATTTCCGGTCTCGCGGATGCCGCGACGCCGGGCATGTCCTCACTGCTTGGTTCGCGGCAGGCGCGCGAACTCGGGCAACGCGCATTACCAGGGCGGCGTTTTTCGTCCGTTCCCGGGGTGGCGGCGGTGGCCTCATCGATCGTACTGGGCAGCAAGCCAAATGGTCTGCCGCCGGGCCTCGCATTGCACGCCGAACTCCGGGCGCTCGCCGCGGCAGGCCTGCGTGGCGACCAGGTATTGCGGGCAACAGGCAGTAACGCAGCCATGATCCTCGGACTCGACAATCAGATCGGCAGAATTACGCCCGGGGCTATGGCAGACCTGGTACTGGTCAATGGTGATCCGCTCGGCAATGCCGCGGACACCCTGTCCATCGTTGCAGTCGTCCGGAATGGCCGATTTTTCAGCCTGGTTGGACTCCTTGAGCGGGCGCAGGCCACCACTGGCGTCGAATAATTTGACAACCCAGGGCGGCATGCGTCGGCAAACGCCGACAAAACGTAAATTGAAGATAAAAACGGCCGGATGGCCGAATCTGCTGCGGTTGACGAGCAATGACCGGTTGTAAAACATTAATATTTTCATATGGTTATAACGTGTTGTTTTACAACCAAATTATGTGCAGGTGCAGCATTTCGTCGGGTTTTTTTACAAATCACCGCTCACTGTTAATCCGCCATTAACAGGATATCCGTTAAGCTGTTGAAATAATTTGTTTTGTTGACTGATGGCATGGGACTTGCTTTTAATACCATGCCCAAGCGAAGTGTAACTGGACTCGGCAACCACTAAACGATACAAACAGGATTTAGACGCCAGAAGAAAAATAAAAATAATAATAAGAAGATCCAGATCCAATACTAATAATTAAGTCTGTATCCGGTCACCGAATTAACAGTTACCTCTTTGATAATAAAAAGAGTCTTTAGCCCCGCCGTCAAACGCGGGGCTTTTTATTGCGAGTTGCAGGAGCGGCTTGTAGGAGCGGCCACGACAGGTAATTAGAGGTACCCTTTAGCGCCAAACCGGGTTTCGGGCCAGGTAGACATCCAGCATTTTCTCACGCGCGCCGACCGTGATTTCAGTTTGGCAGGATTTTCCCGAATTTTCGGCCTTCGAGTGTCCAGATCTATGTAGAATCCTGCATGGCGTTGAACCTCAATATGCAGAGTTGAAAAATGACCTCGATCTGGGGAGAGCTGAAGCAACGTAATGTCGTCCGGGTAGCAGTCGCCTATGCCATCGTCAGCTGGCTGATATTGCAGCTCACGGACGTGCTGGTGCCTTTGCTGAGCCTGCCTGAGTGGGTCGGCGGGTTCGTATTTCTCCTGCTCGTAATCGGCTTTCTGCTGGCGCTGCTTCTCTCCTGGGCCTACGAGCTGACGCCCGAGGGCATCAAGCTGGAAGGAGCTGTTGACCGCTCCGAGTCGAGCACCCCTGTCGCCGGCCGTAAACTCGACTTCTTCATCATTGCTGCGCTGTCCCTGGCGCTGGTCTTCGTAGTCATTGATCAATACGTGTTGGAGGAATCACCGCCCACTGCGGAGGTGTTTGAGAACTTGCGCTCCATCGCCGTATTGCCATTCGATAATCGCAGTGCAGAACAGGAGAACGCGGCGTTTTTTGCCGACGGGATTCACGATGAATTGCTGACCAGGCTGGCAAAGATTGCCGACCTAAAGGTCATTTCCCGAACCTCGGTGATGGAGTACCGGGATACGACAAAGAACATGCGCCAGATCGGCGCTGAACTCGGCGTTGGCAGCATCCTGGAGGGCGGCGTTCAGCGTGCGGGCGATAGGGTGCGCATCAACGTACAGCTAATTGATGCTCAGACTGACAAGCACCTCTGGGCAGATACCTACGAAAGAGAACTGAACACCACAAATATCTTTTCTATCCAAAGTGAAATTTCCATAGCGATTGCCAAAGCCCTGCGAGCGACGTTGACGCCGGACGAGCAGGAAAGACTGGCAGCTGTACCGACCGGGAGCATGCAGGCGCTGGAAGCGTATTTCCTCGGCAAGCAGCTAGTCAAGCGGCGGGGCACAGAATCACTACTCGCATCAATGGATGACTTCCAGATTGCCATCGATCTTGATCCCGACTTTGCACTTGCATACTCAGGACTTGCGGAAGCCTGGCTGGAATTGCCCAATTACCAGCCAGGCACGGATTCAGCCCTGGTGCGATCCGAATCGGAGGCAGCTACTCACAAGGCTGTCTCGCTGGATCCGGATTCTCCGGCAGCGCTTGCTACGCTGGGCTGGCATCGCCTGCTGCACAATTTCGACTGGGTAGGCGCCGAAGAAGCATTTCGACACGCATTGGATGTCGCACCGACAAATGTCAATGCTCTTCACTGGCTTTCACACTTATTGTCGTGGCAAGGAAAACACGAAGAAGCCATCGAATTTGCGGAACGGGCCGTCGAAGTCGATCCACTGTCGTCACTGATTCGCGCCAATCTCAGCTATATACAGGCGGATGCGAGAAACTGGGAGACTGCGTTTCGACTGAGGGACGAAATACTTAGCCGGGATGCATTGGCTCCTCCAGGGGCAGATTCATGGGTCGCCAGACTACGGGCTGAACGCGCTGAAGATGCGGCTGCGGCATTGATAGTCTGGGCTACCGCAACCGGGCGTAGCGTGCAGGCGGCTCAGGAAATGGGGGCTGAATTTATCCGATTTCAGCAAACCGGCGAACCTGTCCGGTTGTCAGATGATCTAATCGCCCGATTGGAAATTGGACTATCCGACCTGCCGCAGATTTATGCATCAGTCGGCGATACCGAGAGTACAGTTGCAGCATTGCAACACGCATACCTTAGCCGCACCGGCGCTCGCAGCTTGCTCGCGATGAAAATCAACCCATCCTATGATTTCATCCGCGACGATTCTCGCTTTGTCGAGCTACTTGAGCAGATCGGGCTCGCTGACTGATTTGGCCTTTCCCGGTGCCGGACTTGCAGGGGCCACCGGCTGGCAGGCAAACAAACTGGCACGCTGATTGAGTCCCAATGTCTCCTTTTGCTTGCAAAAGATGCACTATTTGGGACCCGTTCCCTGTTCAGTGGCCGGCTACCACGGCCTAATCGGGGTTCCCCTGTGATTAACCACGGACGAGGCGAAGATGTTCAAGGCGATACGCATAACGGTGCTGCTGTTGATCCTGTTCTTCGTCGCTGTCAGCAACTGGCTGACGCAGTCTCGCAGTACTGACTGGAACAACAGCCTGTGGGTAAAGATCTACCCCATAAACGGCGACGGCAGCAACGTCAGCGGCCGTTACATCGACCGCCTGAAGGCGGACAGCTTTGAACCAATCGAATCATTTGTAGCCCGGGAGATCGGCAAATACGGACATTCAATCGCGCGTCCGGTCCGCGTGGAACTGGGCGAGGAAATCAGGGAACAACCTCCGACTTTCGGTGATTCCCCGAGCGCGCTGGACATCATGCTGTGGAGCCTGAAGATGAGGTGGTGGGCAAACAGTGTCGCCGGGCCGCAGGATGATCCGGATCCCGACGTAAGAATATTCGTGCGCTATCACGCGCCCGCGGATCATTTTGCACTCGAAGACTCTGTCGGCATGCAAAAAGGCATGGTCGGCATCGTGAACGCCTATGCGGGACGACGGCAGGCTGGCACCAACAACGTGATTATCGCGCACGAATTTTTGCATACGCTGGGCGCGACCGATAAATATGATCCCTTGAACGGCATGCCGGATTTCCCGACTGGCTTTGCGGAACCCGGCAAACAACCGCGCTTTCCACAACGACTCGCGGAAATAATGGGTGGCCGCATCGCCATATCCCCGACGGATGCGATGGTCCCCAAGAGTCTCGACTACGTCACCATCGGGCCACAGACTGCCGAGGAGATTCGTCTCGTCAAGTAAACTTTGCTGGTGAAATACGCGGGCCAGATGCGACGTCTCTGCTACCCTGCCCTGATGACTGAAACCGCTAATTCGGGCCTGACCTGCACCAGGGTCTCAATCTCTGTACCTGGCCGGACACTGGTCGAAAATCTCGACCTGGAGATTCACGCCGGGGATGTCCTGGCCGTACTGGGCCCGAATGGCGTCGGAAAATCCCTGACTTTGCACACTCTTGCCGGACTGAGAGCTGCGGATGGCGGCGTCGCTACACTGGATGGACGGTCCGTGACCGAGTTATCGCGACAACAGATAGCGACTCGTCTCGCCCTGTTGCCGCAATACGTCGAGGATGTTTTTCCGGCCTCTGTGTTCGACACCGTCATGATCGGCCGGCATCCGCATATTCCGCGATTCCAGTGGGAAACGGAGCGGGACCGGACTATTGCGGAGGAATCGCTCAGGCTTGTTGATCTTGGCGACATGCCGCAACGGGATATCGCAACGCTATCGGGTGGCGAGCGCAGACGGCTTGCCATTGCGCAGGTGCTGACGCAGTCACCCGATATTTACCTGCTGGATGAGCCGACCAATCACCTCGATCCGCAACACCAGCTCGATGTCCTGCGTATTTTCAGGGACAAAGCCAGTTCCGGGGCGGCCGTCGTTGCCAGTTTGCATGACATCAATCTTGCCGCGCGCTTTGCGGACCGGTGCCTGCTCCTTTATGGCGATGGGCGCTGGGAACTGGACGAAACGAATACTATTTTGACGGAGAAACGGCTGACCGAGCTTTATGCCACGACCATGGAAACAGTCGCCTGGCGAAATACCAGGCTATTCGTGGCTGCCGGCTAGCGGAACGACTGCCGCCGGATTGCCGCCAAATTGTGACTCCGTGAATGCGGCGACCTGGTAAATCTGTCATTGCATCAATCGACGAAGCCCTTGAGATGTTCGAGATATTGCTTGTGAAGACCGGGATTTGCGGCAAGCACCGA
The DNA here is from genome assembly GCA_022567775.1 of Pseudomonadota bacterium. GTDB lineage: Bacteria > Pseudomonadota > Gammaproteobacteria > Steroidobacterales > Woeseiaceae > SZUA-117. The sequence continues at coordinate 7,839 of JADFGH010000090.1, forward strand.
TCGTGTATTCAGTCCCGGCTGCGCACCGTTCAGATCGGTAAACCTGCCGCCGGCCTCCTCGACAATAACGGCAAGTGCCGCAATATCGAGAATGTTGACGTCTGACTCGATAACCGCCTCGATTTTCCCGGCGGCCAGCAAGTGGTAGTGATAAAAGTCACCATAACCCCGGATGCGGTAGGCCTTCGCAACCAGCTCGCCGAAGCGTGGCCAGCCATCGCTCATGGCAAGCGACTTGAGATTGCCGGTGGATATTGCGGCACGCTCCGGATCATCGATATCGCTGACGCGGAGACGTTCTCCGTTCAGCCAGGCGCCGCAGCCGACTTCCGCCCAGGCCAGTTCGTCAAACATCGTGCCGCATGACACACCGAGTACCAGTTCACCATCGCGCATCAGGGCGATCTGCGTGGAAAAAAACGGA
>JADFGH010000402.1 GCA_022567775.1 Pseudomonadota bacterium
CCTATCGGCACTTCCGCGATCGAATCTGGCCTTGGACGCAACTGTTCTACTATCGCCATCCGGACGGCGTGGCGTTCTATCTCGAGAAATTTGCGCCGCTGGATCGGGAGATCGGTGGTGGCGCACTGTCCCAGGAAATGAACTTCTGGCGTGATGTGCTCGTGAAGCAGGGATATCTCACCCAAGCGGAGCCGGCACGTCCAACAACCCGATGAGGGTGCGATCGGATCGTCGGATGCCCAAAAATACGACATTGAAGCGAGTGGCGAACGGAACGAAGGCATAGTCTTCCAGCTGTCCACCCGTGGCTTCGAGCCAACGTTCGATCTCTCCGTTTTTGTCACGTTCGCGAAGGGTGGCGTAATCGATGCCCGCCTCGATCGCAAAGCCGTCTGCGCTGAGTGCCGCCTGGATCAGCGCACTGCTTTTGGTCTCCTGGTAACCGACTTCCGCGTACTCCCAGAGCGTCCGCGCCATATCTGCGGTGCTCTCATAACGGCCGTCAATGAAATCGAGTATTTCGTCCGTGCCCTGCGCGATCGCGCCGGTGCATCGGAAAAACAGAGCGGCGCCAAACAAAACTGCGAGTCGGTAAGTCATCGGTATTCCCCCTAAATAACCTGTGGAAGCGATAGTCCTAATATCATAAGCTCATTTCCATTAGCAATCGGGACGAATTACAAACACAACACTCGAAATCTCCCGACAACACCGGAGACTCGTATGAAACGGTCGCATGTCGTACTAATTCTGTTAGCTGCCTGCGCACTCGCCGTACCGGCATCAGGCCTTGCCCAGCACCTGAGCGCGGACGAGGAATTCACGATGGCGCTGACCGGCGATTCGATCATCACGCGCAGACTATCGGTATACGAAGAGCCGGAGTTCCGGCAAATGATCGAATTGCTGCGCTCAGCCGATATGGCGTTTACCAATCTGGAGATGCTGTTTCACGACTATGAGCCCTATCCCATGGCGGAGAGCGGCGGTACCTGGATGCGCGCGGATCCGGCGCTCGCCGACGACCTCGCGTGGGCAGGCTTCGACATGGTATCGCGCGCGAATAATCACACAGGCGACTACGGAACGCTCGGCCTGGAGCTGACGACGAAGTATGTGGCAGCTGCTGGCATCGTGCAGGCGGGTGTTGGTATGAGTCTCGCCGAGGCACGGGAAGCGAAATTTCTGGAGACCTCCAAAGCGCGAGTCGCGCTGATCTCGGTTTCGTCCAGTTTTGCCAGGCATATGGCAGCCAGCCGCTCGCGGGACGATGTGCCGGCGCGTCCCGGACTCAATCCACTGCGTTACAAGACCACCTACGTAGTGCCGGAAACTGATTTCGAACAACTCCGCCAGACGGGCGAATCACTCGATCAATTCACAGATCAGGATGGCAACCCGCGCGGCACTGACGAGGATGAACCCGGCAAGATGGAAGTGTTCGGCAGAAATTTCGCCATCGGTGACGATTCGACTATCCGCATGGAGGCTGACGAGGACGACGTGCTGGAGATCACTGCGGTCGTCAGTAACGCCAGCCGGCTTGCAGACTTTACGGTCGTGACCCTGCATGCGCACGAACATGCAGGCCGGCGCGAACTGTCGCCGGATTTCCTGCCGGTGTTTGCGCGAGCGATGATCGAGGCAGGTGCTGATGTTTTTGTCACCCACGGGCCACATATACTGCGCGGCATCGAGATCTACCAGGGTAAACCGATTTTCTACAGCATGGGAAATTTTATATTCCAGAACGAGACCCTGCTCCGCCTGCCTTCGGACAATTACGAAAAATATGACCTGGACGGCAACGCACACGTCGCCGACTTCAACGACGCCCGCTATGAAAATGATACCGAGGGATTTCCGACGCTTATCGAGAATTGGGAATCGGTCATAGCAGTGCCAACCTTCAGGGGCGGCAAGCTTGCTGAACTGCAGCTTTACCCGATCAGCCTGGGCTACGGCGCTCCGCGGCAGGTACGCGGCCGGCCATTGTTTGCGGACCGGCAACTCGCTGAGCAAATTATTGGCGATTTGCAGA
>JADFGH010000091.1 GCA_022567775.1 Pseudomonadota bacterium
TAATGCCGGTATTCACCCCGCTCTGCAGCATCTGCCGACAATTCGCTTTCTTTGACCGGGCGCGCCACCTCGTTGCCGTTCGCGTCGTAAACCGTAACGTCCTCCCTCCGTACGACAGCGATATCACCCTCTTCCAGGAACATGAACTTACGTGTCACGGGAAGCAGCGCGGCAACGTCACTGGCAACGAAATTTTCTCCAATGCCGAGACCGATGACGACCGGGCAACCGGCTCTCGCGACGATCAGTTTATCGGGATCGCTGGCACTCATTACCGCGAGCGCATAAGCACCCTCAAGTTCCGCCACAGTGGCCCTTACTGCCGCCGATAGTTCTCCGGTTTCCTTCAGTTGGTGTTTGATTCTATGTGCAACGACTTCGGTATCGGTCTGTGATTCAAACTCGAATCCATTCTCCAGCAGGTCGTCACGCAATTCCTCGTAGTTTTCGATGATGCCGTTGTGCACGATCGCAATGTCGTCCTCCGACATATGCGGGTGCGCGTTGGATTCGTTCGGCACGCCGTGGGTTGCCCACCGCGTGTGCGAAATTCCAATAACACCTCGCAACGGATCTGCATCAAGCGCGTTTTGCAACTCCTGAACTTTGCCAACCCTGCGGACCCGCTTTATCGATTGGCCATCGTAGATCGCGATACCGGCGGAATCGTAACCACGATACTCGAGCCTGCGCAGGCCCTCCATGAGTATCGGGACAACATTTCTCTCGGCGACTGCGCCGACGATTCCACACATTGATTACTCTCCCTGGATGGTCCGGTCGCTCAAGATTGGCAGCCAGTAATTGCGACCGCCTGATTGTCGCAGTTTTTGCGGCCGGGCAGATTGCATGAGTTCGCACAATTGAGCAAGCAGCCGGTCACATCTCGAAGAATGATCTATTAACTGTTTGTTTTTATTATGCTTTATGTCTTCTTTGTCGACCGCTTCCAGCTCGATATGGTCGCCTGTTGGGCACGTTCGAGGGTTAGTTTGCCGGCCGGGGCGGATTTGGAAATAGTCGAGCCCGCGCCGATCGTCGCACCCTTACCGATTTCTACCGGTGCAACCAGCTCCACACCCGATCCGATGAAGGCGTTATCACCGATGATTGTCCGGTACTTGTTCGCGCCATCATAGTTGCAGGTGATGGTGCCGGCACCAATGTTTACGCCGGTTCCGATTGTCGTATCACCGATATAGGCCAGGTGATTAACCTTGCTGCCCTTCGCAATAGTGCTTTTTTTGACCTCGACGAAATTGCCGATCTTTACGCGGTCAGCCAGTTCAGCGCCCGGCCGCAATCTCGAGAATGGACCGATTTCGCAGTCACTGCCTGTTTTGGATTTTTCAATATGGCAATTCGGATGGATAACGGTACCGCTGCCGATTTCGCTGTCACGAATCACGTTGTTGGGTTCGATCCGCGTGTTGTCGCCCAGGCTGACTTCGCCTTCGAACACGGCATTGATATCTATGAATACGTCTTTGCCACATCTCAGCTCGCCCCGAATATCCACTCGCGCCGGATCAGCGAAGCTGACACCTTGTTCCATCAGTGCTTCAACCAGTTGCAGCTGACGTGCACGCTCGGCTTCGGCTTCCTGTTTCTTGTCGCTTGTTCCCATTACCTGCACCTGATCCAGGGGATTCAGTCCGTGAACGACGATTCGGCCAGAATGATACAGCATCGATTGGCGAAAGCAGGCCTGAACTGAGAAGCGCTTCAGGCACTGTTAATCAATATATCCGTATGCTGGCCGTCCGTCCCGAATAAGCACCCGGCTGATGCGAAATTATCCACTGATACTACTGTCGATCACACTCGCCATCGCCGGTTGCAGCGGCGAGGTCTACCTGCGCGATGGGGTCACAGATGGCGACACTTTTTACCTGGCCGAGCGCGCCTTGACCGACACCGATCCGGTCCTGCAAAGCTGGGTGACCTACAGCCTGGGCAGGAGCGCCTGCCAGTTGCAAATCGGCGGCGAGAATCCTGCCCGGGAAAGCTCGTTTGCATGCGAAATAACCGCACGGCGCCTGCTGCTGGATACCTGGCTTGAACAGCAGGCTGAGAATCCCGATCTGCACGATGAATACCTGGACGAATTGTCCAGCGTACAAACCGCCGGCTACCTTAAGGAGTACGTTGCAAGGAATTTCAGGAAGCGGCACTGGGAATCTCCGGAAGACCTCGACAGGCCCGGTTTCAAAAAGTGGCGACGCAGCAACTTGCAGGGCCACAAACCGCAGACCAGGATCATCGGTTCCTGGAATTATGCGAGGAACGTCACTCGAAAATAAGGCTGCCCATTGCTGTCCCATAAACTCATAGCCGGTATTCGAAATTCACTTCAATGCGGAACTGTTTCACATATTTGATCGCTATAGGAAAAGTACTGATTTGGATCGGCCGGACCGTCCCTATATTAGGCGCGTGCCCCCCCAATGAAGAAAAGGATCTGTCAAATGATGAAAGAGAAAACCCGGTTTCTAGCGGTAATCGACCCAACACGTATCGATCAATGGGCTCTGCAAAAAGCAATATCGATAGCGAAGGATCGGAACGATGCCAAAGTATATGCACTCCTGTGTGCACATTCGGAGGCCGAATGTGACGACCCGGAGGAACTGCGGACCGTCGAACTGAGACGTCACACGATTTGGCTGGATGAAATCATCGCCAGCGTCAACGATGCCGGTGTCGATATCGAAGCATTTGTGGAGTGGCATGAGAATTGGCGTGAAGCAATCTGCAATGTTGCGAGTGTCAATCGAATTGACATGGTCATTAAACGAGCAAGCGGACGACCGGGCTCACTGGCCAGTTCCGATCGGCAGCTCATCAGATCGTTAAAGAGTGCATTGTTACTGGTCAAGCACGATCCCTCGAGGGATCTGCAGAAAGTCCTGGTGGCTGTTGATTTCAATGCAAGTGATGAAGATCATGCGGCTCTGAACGATGCGGTTATCGATCTTGGCAGCCAAATTCGTGGTTCCAGTGACACGATAGAGCTTCACGCCGTCTCTGCATACCCGGATTCGGACAAGTTCGTACATCCGCCTGATGTGGCAAAAAAGCTCAACATTGATCGATCTCAGGCACATGTTCAGCAGGGTAAAGCCGAGAATATCATTCCGGGACTCGCGAATAAGATCGGTGCGGATCTCGTTATCGTAGGTAATGTCGGCCGACGCGGCCTTTCCGGCATTACGGTCGGTAATACGTCGGAGAAGATCCTGACGGATATCCAGTCGGATGTGCTGGTGCTCGTCCGCGAAGAGAGCATCGAACGCTCTGCTGCCTAGGCTGCTCGCAACTACCATCAATCCCGGGCCGGGCACTGTTCTTCAGCGTCCGGCCTTTTCCCGGGTACTGACAAGCGGGCAACAAAATCATATTAAGATAGTCTCCTTCAGTCACGGCGCCTGGATGCGACCACCTGGGCTTCCTATCAGCAGGTCATTCCCATTACACTCGGCACACAGCGGGTGTGCGCATTCGTGGATTCCCGCCATCGAATAGTTGCGCAGTTACGGGGGAGAAACGTGTGAATTCACAAGCAGGATTTTGGTGGTGCCTTGTACTCGCTATGCTGTCCGGCAGCGTACTGGCTGCGGATCCGGTCCGCGACGCCGATGCCGAGATGTTTCCCGCCGGCATTGCCTACGACGCGGCAATCCCGACACCAGAGGCTTTCCTGGGCCGGCCTCTTGGCGCGGCGCCCGTCCGGCATCACGAACTCGTGGACTACATTACAACCGTCGCGAATATGTCGGATCGCCTCAAACTCGAAATCGCCGGTTACACGCACGAGCGCCGGCCGATCCTGTTTATCATCGCCACATCGCCCGGGAATCATGCCCGTCTTGATGAAATAAGAGCGCAGCACAATGCGCTGACAGAGCCCGGCTCCGGCCAGGAAGTTTCGGACAGCATGCCCGTCGTCACCTGGCTCAATTATGGCGTGCACGGCGCTGAATCAAGCGGTATGGATGCATCGCTGCCGATCGTTTATCACCTCGCCGCGGCACAGGGCACCAGGATAGAAAACGAATTGGCCAACAGCGTTGTCCTGGTCACCGCAGTTTTCAATCCCGATGGCCATGCACAACGCGCGGCGTGGCTGGACGCATACGGTGGCCAGGTTCCAAATGCGGATCCGCAACATGCCGAGCATGATATGCACTGGCAATTTGCGCGCACCAATCACTACTGGTTCGACCTGAACCGGCAGTGGGTCAGTGTGACACAGCCCGAATCGCGTGCCTGGATGTCGAAGTGGTATGCATGGCGGCCGAACGTGTCAGTGGATTTTCACGAGATGGGGCCGAACAGCACCTATTATTTTCACCCGGGCGTACCCGCCAGGACAAATCCGATTATTCCGGCCGCCGCAGAAGCGCTCACCGCGGCCTCCGTCCGATTCTCGGAGGAATTTCTGGATGCGGAAGGCAAACTTTATTATCACGCCGAAGGGTTCGATACCTATTTTCTTGGCAAAGGATCCGGACTGCCATTCGTCAACGGCGGCATCGGCATACTCTACGAAGCCGCGGCGGCCCGGGGCATCGAGTTGCAAACCCCACTTGGACTGCGCACTTATCGTGAAAACATTCGCAAGCACTTCCGCGCGAGTCTCGGCATGATCCGTGGCGCCATTGCCTCGCGCCAGCAACTGCTTGACTATCAAAAGGAATTTTATGATTCCGCGCTGACCGAGGCAGCCAGCGATACGGTCAAAGCTTATGTGTTCGCAACGCCGGGCGACGAATCGCGGATGTATCATTTTCTCGATCTTCTGACCTGGCACCGCATACAGGTCTACGATCTTGCCCGCGACATCAATGTGAACGGACGCGAATTCGCTGCCGGCGAGGCAAAGATCGTGCCGATGAATCAGCCGCAATACCGGATGCTTCGGGTGATCTTCGAACGTTTTAGCGAATTTGCGGACCCCACATTCTACGACGTGTCGGCGTGGACCTATCCACTTGCCTATGATCTCGACTACGAAGCACTGTCCGGCAGAAATTACCAGGAAAGCCTGCTTGCCGAGCAGTCCGCGATCGCGATGCCGACGGCGGCAGCTCCGGACGGGCCCGACTACGCTTATGCCTTTGCCTGGTCCGACTACTATGCACCGCGCGCACTCAATCGGGTTCTGAGCGCCGGCCTGATGGCGCGCGGCGCGCTGAAACCGTTTTCGGTTCATACCTCCCAGGGCGACATATCCTTTGACCGCGGCACCATTGTTGTGCCATTCGACCGGCAGGAGAAGAGCCCCGATGAAATAAAAGCCATTATGGAATCGGTCGCCGCGAATGATGGTGTGACTGTGCACTCATTAACATCGGGTCAGAGCACAATCGGCACGGCCGGTGTCAATGTAGGCGGCAGGTCATTTGCAGAACTGGAGCCGCCAAAAGTACTGGTGGTCATCGGTCGCGATACCGATTTATACAACGCCGGCGAGATATGGCACTTGCTCGACTACCGTATGCAAATGACACTGTCACTGCGCGATCGTGACCGGCTTGATGGCATCGACTGGAAGCAATACACGCACGTCGTCTTCCCGGGTGGCGAGTATGAAAACTACATGCCCGATTATGCGGATCGTATCCGACAATGGGTTGCAGAAGGCGGGACGATTATCGGTATCCGGCAGGGCGCTTACTGGGTGCGGGACAACGTGCTTGATTACGTTGAACCGGTAGAGGGTGAAGAGCTCGCGCCCGACGAGGAACTGGATTCCGGCACAGGTCACGATGATTTGCTGGACGAGGAAGCAATCGAGACCGAACGGTACGATTACGCCGACAAGCAGGATATTGAAGCAGCAGACCTGATTCGCGGAGCAATATTTTCCGGCGATCTCGACATCACGCACCCGCTCGGCTTCGGCTACTCCGACAGAGACATTGCTTTACACAAAAACCTGAGCGACGTCATGGAACGCCCGCTTAATCCTTTTGCGACGGTGATCAGTTACCAGACGCCGCCTGTCCTGTCCGGATTCGCATCCCAAGAAAATCAGGCGGCTATCGAGGGAACTGCAGCGCTGATCGCCGAACGTAAAGGCAGCGGCAGCGTCATATTATTTGCCGATGATCCGAATTTTCGTGCCACCTGGTTCGGCACCAACAAGCTTTTCCTGAATGCCTTGTTCTATTCCAAAGCGTTTCAGGCACCGGCTGAGTGATTATGAAACGAGTGATGCAATGCGTGATACTCGTCGCCTTTTGCGCAACTGCGGCAGGGCAGGAAACGACGTCCGTGCAGTACCTGGCAAACGAAGGCGTCATGATCACCCATGGCGATACCAAAATTTTGTTCGATCCGCTTTTTGATAACAGCTATAACAGATACCGCCTGGTTCCAAAGGAAATGCGTGACGCTATATTCGCAGGGCAAGCACCTTATGACGGTGTCGATGCAGTCTTCATCAGTCACAGTCATGGCGATCACTTCTCCGCCAGCGAAGTAGTCAGGCTTCTGCGAGAGCGTCAGCAAATTCTCCTGTATACGCCGGCGCAGGCTGTCGCCGAGATGCGGCAGATCGCGACGCCCGATAACGAGGCTATTTTTGAACGAGTGACAACCTTTGACATCGAATACGGTGACGCACCGGTTTTCGTCCGCCAGGATGGCTTGTTGATCGAAGCACTATGCATACCACACGCCGGTTGGCCTACCGCTCGCACCGACGTGCAGAATATTGCCTTCCGGGTAACCCTGGAGGAGACAAGCACGGTGCTGCATCTCGGTGATTCCGATGCGCGACTTGTTCATTTCGAACAGGATGAGGCATATTGGGACGAAAGGACCGTCGATCTGGCGCTTCCTCCATACTGGTTTTTTGTCTCTGAAGATGGCCGCGAGATTCTGGACGACCGTGTTCATGCACGCCATTCGATCGGCATTCATGTACCTGTGCGGTTCAGCGAGGACCCATCCAGCATGCCGGGTGAACTCCTCGGTGAGGATCTTTTTAACCAACCGGGTGAGGGGCGCAGGTTTGCTGGCACGCAGTGATCTCCCATGAAAAACTTTTTCAGCGAACTCAAGCGCCGACGAGTTATCCGGGTATCGGTCGTCTACGTCGTCGTCGGCTGGGCGTTGATCGAGGCTGCGGCAACACTTTTTCCGATGTTCGAGGCGCCGGCATGGATGCCACAGGTGTTCACGATCGTCATCGTGCTGGGTTTTCCTGTTGCTGTCGTACTTGCGTGGGCGGTGCAGTTGACGCCCGACGGGTTCACCATTGAAGGAAAGCAATCAGCTGAACAGGGAAAAATTCGTTTTGTCTCCTCACGGGATGGCGTGCGAATAGCGTATGCGTTGTCAGGCAGTGGTCCACCGATAGTCAAAGTCGCGCACTGGCTCACCAATCTTGAGCTTGACTGGCAAAACATCATCTGGCGGCATTGGCTGAGCGGTTTGTCCGATGGCATGCAACTGCTTCGTTACGACGAACGTGGTTGCGGGCTTTCTGACAGAGACGTTGAAGATTTCAGTCTTGATTCAATGGTTAATGACCTGGAATGCGTCATTGATGCTGCTGGCTTCGAGCGTTTTGCACTTCTGGGTTCCTCGCAGGGCGCGGCGGTATCGATTTCCTACGCAGTGAGGCACGCCGAAAAGGTCGGTGCACTGATCCTGTACGGCGCTTATGCAGAAGGCTGGGCGCAGAACGCGACTGACGAAGACCTTGAACGGGGGCAAGCGATGGTTGACCTCGTTCGTCTGGGCTGGGGCCAGGACAATCCGGCTTTTGTGCAGATGTTCGGATCGCTGTTCATCCCCGACGCCAATGAGGAGCAAAGATTGGCATTCGAAGTATTGATGCGCGAGAGCGCGACGCCTGAAATTGCCGCGCGCTTGCTAAGCGCTTTTGGTGATTTCAATGTCTCTGAATTGTTGGCGCAATTGTCAGTGCCGGTCCTGGTGTTGCATGCACGAGATGATGCGCGAATCCCCTATGCATCCGGCCGAGAGCTGGCATCCGTGATCCCTGGCGCGGAATTCAAAACCCTTGAAGGCAGGAATCACATTCTCCTGGAGCACGAGCCTGCATTCGAACAGTTCAAGTTAGCAATCAGGGAATTTCTTGAGCGCCATCCGGCATAGCTGTTTGACCGAATATCCTGCGTAGTTAATTGCGCGCTACGGCGTTGCCGGCAATATAAACACTTTGTAT
>JADFGH010000403.1 GCA_022567775.1 Pseudomonadota bacterium
CACACGCCTGAACACCGTCATAGAGCTTGCGGCAGCCGGCCTCATCGGCGAGATCCGCGGCAACACTGCCAAGAATCTGCCCGCTATCCGTCTGCAGTTCCGCGGTCAGCGATTCGAGTGCGGCCGCATCAATATCCGTAAGCAACACCCGACTGCCCGCTGCCAGGAATTGCCGGGTCATTTGCCGGCCGAAGCCGCCGCTGGCGCCGGTGATGAGCACCACTGCATTATTAAGGTCGGTCATTGCGGTAGCATATCAGCCCGCATAATAATCTGGGAACCGCGGTGGGAGAAAATGACGAGACAATCGCCGGCAAGTCGGGCACGCCCGATATTCGCTGGTTAATTGCAGGCGCACTCGCCGGCCTGCTGGCCGCAGGATTCGGCATTTTGCGCCAGGCGGATTCAGGCAATGAATTGCCAGCCAACGCCGTGGCGCGGGTCAACGGCCAGATCATCAGCCGCAATAACTATGATCGCGCGCTTGCACGGCTTGGAACGAATAGCACTTCTGTTGATAAAACCGCGTGGGTGCTGCAGCGCCTGGTCGAGGATGAATTGCTGGTGCAGCGTGGCCTCGAACTCGGCATGGCACAGTCAGACAGCGCGGTGCGCAACGCGATAATTGATTCATTGATCGCATCTGTCACGGCAGAGGCGGACGCCGCGAGTCCAGGCGATGAAGAGTTGCAGCAATATCTTTCAGACAATGCCGATCGATTCAGTTATACGGCAAGCTTGTCGGTCGCCGCCTGGCAAACGAACGATGACGCAGTTGCACAATCGTTCGTAGCGAAGTTGCGTAACGGCAGCAATGTCACGACCTCGGATGCCATCGGCCCGATTCCTGATCTTCCTCCCGGTTTGATGCCGCTCGAACTGCTGCGCGATTACCTCGGGCCGGGTGTCGCTGCAGCTGCAGCCGATATGCCAGTTGGCAGCAGCGCGGTTTTTGCGAGACGCGGCCGCTGGCTGGTGGTGCAGGTTCTGGAGAAAAAGTCCGCCGTCGTTACCGATCTCGGCACCATCCGCAACCGGGTGCTGCTGGATTATCGGCGCAGCCTGGCTGATCAGACACTACAGGATTACCTTGACGATCTGCGCCGCCGCGCCGACCTGGTTGTAGCCCAGCCGTGACACGCATCTTCCGTCTTGCAACAGCAATGAGCGTATTCCTTTGCCTTGCGACGGATGTGGCAGCTCATACGAGAAGCGAGAGTTATTCCCATTGGTACCAGTCTGACACGAGTATTACCGCCACGATCACCATTCCACTTCGCGAGGTGATGCTTCTTTATCAAACGGGGGGCGGCACTGTTCCACCGGCAGAACTATTCAGGGATGAACTGGTCGCGAAGACCGGGGTATCGAGCACGTCGGGAATCTGCGCCGGAACGGCGGTCAATATATTGCAGGCGGCATCGGGCTTCGTGCGTGTTGAAATGCAATTTGACTGCGGCGCCGCAGCGCCGGCCAGCATACATTACCGCGCACTATTCGATGCCGCGCCATCACATGTGCATTACGCGAAGTTGCACCGGGATGGCAGCCTGCGATCCGAAACGCTGATTACCGATACCTCCGATACCTGGAACATCGGCGATATTGGCGACGCCGGCTCCTATTCGTTTACGTCTTTCCTGGCCATCGGCACCGAACACATTGCCGGCGGCATCGATCACATCGCTTTCCTGATCGGCATGCTGCTGATCGCCGGATCGATTGGCCGCAGCATCATTGCGGTCACAGGATTTACGCTCGGACACAGCGTTAGCTTGGGCGCGGCCGTACTCGGTTACGTGCACGCGGACAGTACTCTGGTTGAGGCATTTATCGGATTTACAGTCGCGCTGGTTGCTGTCGAGTATTTCCTGCTACGCAAACAAGCGGAACAGGCGGCAGTGACAGTTGCCGTTACCAGCATGGTAATCGCATGGGCAGTTGGTTTGCTGGCGCTCACGTTCGACCTGATCTCTGGGCGGGCACTTTTGGTGTACGCGGGATTCGGTGTGTT
>JADFGH010000092.1 GCA_022567775.1 Pseudomonadota bacterium
AACCGCTCCCGCAATCCAGGAGCGTGGAATCCGCATGCGCGTGGGTTCAGGAGTTTCCGGCTCCGGAATCCTGAGAGGCACCATCAGCCGGTAGCCGCGGCCGTGAATGGTCTCTAAATACTTCGGCTCACGCGGATCATCTTTATCCAGCGCCTGGCGGATACCCTTAATGCACTGCACGATCGATTCGTCTGCAGTCGCACGGCCACCCCAGACTTCCTCGACCAGCAAATCCTTGCTGACGACACCAGGCTGATGGCGGGCCAGCGTAACCAGCGCATCCATCTGCTTCGGTTCCAGATGCGCGTCCTCGCCATCACGTCGCACAATTCCTCTCTCGGGGATTACCGTGAATGGCCCGAATTCAAAACCGCGCCGCAGATCCGAGGCTGCCGCCATGCATCGTTACCTCTTGTTATTTTTCCCGGGCATGCAGGCGGGATTATAGACTGTCCGGGCGGTAAAAATCGGCTTCAAAAAAAACGGGGCCTAAAATGGCCCCTGCTCATTGTGTGTTGCCGGAATCAGCTGTTCACTGGCACAACTCGTCGACCCGTTTCTTGGTCTCGAGCAACGTCTTTCCCGATTCCTCAGCCGAAAGATAGACGCGGGTTCCGTCATCCTGGGTCTTGTACAGCCGCGGTGCATTCAGGTACGAGTCATAAATCTCCTGCGCCCGTTTGCAGTAGTACGCTTCGGCCTGTTCTCTTTCAAAACGTTCCTCCGGAGTTTCGCCCGGATACGCTTCATTGCTGCCACTTTGCTGTGCGGAGCCGCCGCCCTGCTGCAGATCGGCGATGTTGCCGGCGGAGTGCCATACCAGTTCTATGCTGACCGCATCTTCGTGTTCCGGCACATCGGCGTAGTGTCGTTTGCCGTCCTCGTCCAGCCACGTATAAATCGCTGCATTGGAGTTGACGAAGTGGGTATCGCCATTTTCGTCCTGCCACATCCAGATGTCAGCGTTCGCGCTCAGGGAAAAGCCGCAAGTCAACATAATAATTGCAAGAATTCTATTCATGGAGTCACCACCTTGCCGGCAGTATGGCGGTAACCTTATCTATATCCGTTGATCGCTGTCACAGTAATGTGACCTGCTACGAGCAAATCGGGCCAGTCCAGAGACCGGTTCAGGGTGCCTCAGGACGAGACACCGGGTTTTATCAACGCCCCGCTAATGCGGGGCTGAAGGCAGCCTGACGCCGGTCAACACGTCCAGATCCCGCTCCGCCACGCAACTACAACTATTCCGCCCACCGCGACCTGAGTTGTTGCGGCCATAGCCATACCGGCCGTCGCTGATGCGGCCGCTGGAGCGGGTGTCGCAAGTAAGCATCTTGCCTGGCCCACAGCGGATTGCCGCCCTTTGTTCCCTTGCATCGCGGGTAGATGTCGCACAACCCTGCAACAGCAGTGCCAATCCGATGGTCGCGACAGCACCCAGGCCGCATGTTTTTATTGGTCGCATCCCGACTTATCTCGTTTCGCCTGGCGTCAGTATAACAAAACCAATATCGATAGCTGATTCATCAACAAACTGGTGGATCGTCTGGTGAAAGGCCGCTTCCGGTATCAGGTCGATACTCGCGTTACCGCATCGACAAACTCATCGCCCTCTTCCTCAAGACGGTAGCCGATTCGCATGTGCGGCTTATTGATCGTTATGAGTCGTGTGAGGTCAATCGGCGTGGCGACCAGCACCAGGTCACAGTCCACGGCATTCACCGTTGCCTCGAGGTCGCGCACCTGGGCTTCACCGTATCCCATCGCGGGCAACAATGGACCGGTATCGGGATATTGAGCAAATGTATCAGCGATCTCGCCAACAGCCCATGGCCTGGGATCGACCAGCTCGCCGACACCATTCTGTTTCGCCGCCAATATGCCCGCACCGAATGGCATTCCGCCATGGGTCGTCGTCGGGCCGTCTTCGATCGCCAGCACCCGTTTGCCTTGAATTGCGCCGGGATCGGGAACGTCCAGCGGTGATCGTGCACGTACGACGACAGCGTTCGGGTTGATTCTCTGCGCATTCGCCTCGACCGCTTTGATGCTGTCTTCGTCCGCAGAATCGATCTTGTTAATAAGTATCAGGTCGGCGCGTTCGAAATTTGCAGTGCCGGGAAAGTATTCGAGTTCATGACCTGCGCGGTGTGGATCGGTTACGGTGATCCAGAGATCCGGCTTGTAAAACGGCGTGTCATTATTGCCGCCGTCCCAGATGATGACGTCCGCTTCTTTTTCGGCTTCCACAAGAATTGCTGCGTAATCAACACCCGCGTACACGATGACACCGTTCCGCAGATGAGGTTCGTATTCCTCGCGCTCCTCGATCGTGCACTTGTGCAGATCCAGATCCTCAAACGTGGCAAAGCGCTGCACCGCCTGCCTGACCAGGTCGCCATAGGGCATGGGATGGCGAATCGCGACCGTCTTCTTGCCGAGATCCTTGAGAATCTCTGTTACTCGCCGTGAGGTCTGGCTCTTGCCGCAGCCGGTTCGCACGGCGCACACGGCAATCATTGGCTTGGCCGAGGGCAGCATCGTGGCATCAATGTCGAAGGTGGAGAAGGTAACGCCCCGGGCCTCGACATTCTTGCGGTGTCCATCCACGTAATCGAGACGCACGTCGGAATAGGCAAACACGACTTCATCGATCTCGTTGTCGCTGAGCAGGTCGTTGAGCTCTTCTTCGGGGTAAATTCGAATGCCGTCAGGATATTGTGCCCCGGCAAGCGCCGCGGGATAGCGACGATCATCGATATGCGGGATCTGCGTTGCAGTAAACGCAACTACGTCGACATCCGCATGGTCGCGGTAGCAGCAGTTGAAAACGTGAAAATCGCGGCCAG
Source organism: Pseudomonadota bacterium (assembly GCA_022567775.1). Classification (GTDB taxonomy): domain Bacteria; phylum Pseudomonadota; class Gammaproteobacteria; order Steroidobacterales; family Woeseiaceae; genus SZUA-117. The sequence goes on from JADFGH010000092.1 coordinate 2,853, forward strand.
CGGCCCCCATGATAATTATTTTCCGACTCACTACTCTCTCCTGCCAAAGCGACGATCGTCTTTGGTCGTGTTCTTGTGCAATTAATTCAGCCGGTTCGGCCCAAAACCGGAGGTACGAATTAGCAGGCTCTGCCGCAAAAGTCCAGATATTGTCTTGTTGGACACGTTCGTCGTATCCGGATACTGTCGTCCCATGTCTATCTTGCCGGTCGTGCAACAGCCCTTCGGCGCGGCCATGACAGGTAATTACAAGTGCCCTACAGGACTGGAATGTGAGCGCAGAATACTTTGACGTGGCAATCGTCGGTGCAGGACTCTCGGGCATCGGCGCTGCCTGTCACCTGCAGGACAAATGCCCGGACAAGAGTTATGTCATCCTCGAAGGCCGCGACACCATGGGCGGAACCTGGGACCTGTTCCGGTATCCGGGCATTCGCTCGGACAGTGACATGTACACGCTCGGCTACAAATTCAAACCGTGGCGCGAGGCAAAGGCCATCGCCGATGGGCCGTCAATCCTGAATTACGTGAAGGAAACGGCAGCCGAACACGGTGTCGACAAACACATCAGGTATGGCCACCTCGTGCGGAAGGCCACCTGGTCGAGCAGCGATGCGAGCTGGACCATCGAGGCCGAACGCAAAGAGTCGGGAGAAACTGCGACGATCCGCTGCGGATTTATCCTCATGTGCGCGGGCTATTACAGTTACGAGAAGGGATTCACACCAGAATTCAAGGGTCGTGAAAGATTCACCGGGCAGATTATTCATCCCCAGGCGTGGCCGGAAGACCTCGACTACGAGCACAAGAAAATTGTTGTCATTGGCTCCGGGGCGACCGCCGTTACGTTGATTCCGGAAATGGCCAAGAAAGCAGAACAGGTCGTGATGCTGCAGCGCTCGCCGACTTACATGGTCTCGCTTCCCGATATCGACGTCATCGCCAATTTCCTCCGCAGAGTTTTGCCTGCGAAGCTGGCGTACGCCATTACTCGCTGGAAAAACATCCGCTTTCAGCAGGCCGTGTACCGGCGAACGCGCACTGCGCCGGACAAAGTCAGGAAAAAGCTGCTGGATATGGTGCGCAAGGAAATGGGCCCCGACTACGATGTCGGCAAGCATTTCACGCCCAGCTACAATCCCTGGGATCAGCGCCTCTGCCTGGTGCCGAACAGCGACTTTTTTCAATCAGTCAGGTCCGGCAAAGCATCGATCGTCACCGACACCATCGATTCATTCACCGAAAAAGGCATTCTCCTGGAATCCGGTGAAGAACTCGAAGCCGATATCATCATCACCGCGACCGGGCTCGACCTTGTGCTCCTTGGCGGTGCAGAAATCGTGGTCGACGGTCAGCCGGTCAGGATTTCAGACACCTTCAGTTACATGGGAATGATGTATTCAGACCTGCCGAACCTGGTGACCACTTTCGGTTACATCAATGCATCCTGGACCTTACGCGCCGATCTCACCGCCGAATATGCCTGCCGGATAATGAATCACATGGACGAGACAGGATGCCGGCAGTGCACGCCGCGCCTGCGCGATGAAGACAGGAACATGCCGGCACGCAAGTGGATCACTGCGTTTTCGTCCGGCTATATGCAGCGCGTCATGCATTTGTTCCCGAAGCAAGGTGACAAAGCGCCGTGGTTGAACACGCAAAATTACGCTGAGGACAAGAAGTTGCTCAGTGACCGGGATGTCGATGACGGCGTCCTGCAGTTCAGCAATCCGGCCGCGGATTCCGGGGAAATAGCAACCAGTCACCTGGAGAGTGATGCCGCCTGACAGCACAGAATAATGACAATAAGGTCGGCAATCGCCCGCTGGGGCGGGCTCCTACGAATCGATCGTAGGAGCCCGCCCCAGCGGGCGATTCATACTCTCAGATCAGCTGCAATACGATCGCAATTTGGCATGCAAAGCCGGCCGCGAATGCCAAAGTTCGCACCCACGGTATCGCAAATGTATACGAGAGCAGATGCACGAGCCGTGCCCAGAAATAAATCTGGCAGGCGAGCACTGTCACTGCGTTACTGACGTCTGCAGCATTTGCGATCAATACCAGGGCCGCGAACACGACAAGGTTTTCAACCGCATTCGAATGCGCGGCCTTCATTTTGGCTGCCCACGGGGACAGCGGCTTCGGGTCTTCGGGATAGCCGACCGCGTCAACGAGACCACGCACTGCAATCAGGTTCAGGATATACGGCATCCACATAAGTGCGGTCAGCGTCGTTACCCATGTCAGACTCATCAGTTCACTGGTCATGTTTTTCTCCCTTTTTTATTCATCTTCGTTCCAGGTGTGTGCCCTTGCGGCGAAGTCGGCGCTAACGACGGGGACGACACAAAACCGTTGCCCCGTCGGTGCTTCAAGTACCACCCATTTTTTGATTTCGGTAATCCGCTTCGCACCGAGCTTTTCGAGTCGGGCAACTTCAGCGTTGATATCATCTGATTCAATGTCGATATGTACACGACTCGAATGATCGACTTTTTGAATTTCTATGTAAGGTTCGCCCGCAGGCATGTTCAACGCCACATACAGACTTTTCGACAGATCTGCTGCATGCTGCGCCGGCGCACCCAGCGCCTTCGCCCAGAATCCAGCGGCAGCATCGAGATCGTCGGTATCACAGTCGATGATGAGCCCGGCCAGTCTGCTCTTGTGCATATTTATTATATCTTATTGTTTTTATTAATTATTTCTTGAAATCGTCACTCGGACTACTAAAACCCGTTTCCTCGAAATAGCGGTCGTATGCATTGTGCATAAGCTCCGGCGGGATACTCATGATTTCTGCAGCGACCTGCAGTTTTTCCATTTCTTCCGCGTCCTTGCGCCCATCCGCCGACGCAACTTTCAGCAGCATCACAGCGATGTCTTCTTTTTCATCGGGACTCAGGACTGAACTTAATTCGCTTAGCAAATTGTTCATGTCAGGATTCTCCGAAATATCTTCGATCGCGCGTTGCAGGAGTGCAAGAGACTCTGCGCCCGGGATGTGAAATTGCTCCTCGATCAGCGCCATCATCTGTTGCGTTTCATTTATTGAAATGGTTTTGTCACCCCTGGCAACGAATATAAGTAACCCGGCCAGGAGATACTTCGAATCGTAAACTTCGGTGCCGCTTTGCGTATCGATAATCAGCTCATCGCCTTCGATGCGCGGTGGTTTTGGTTCTTCAATCACGCTAATTCAACTCCCTGCTCAGACCATGCCGATGGAGTCCGGACCGATCTCCCTAATGCTGCGAGTGCCCGCAAACTCCATCGCAATTTTGAATTCGTCCCGCAGAATCTGCAGCGCGCGTTCCACGCCTGCCTGGCCAAACGATCCAAGCCCCCACAGATACGGGCGCCCTATCATGATTGCATCAGCACCGAGTGCCAACGCTTTGAGAATGTCTGTCCCGCGCCGAATTCCGCTATCCATCAACAAAGTTGCCCTGCCATTCACCGCCGGCGCAACTTCCGCAAGGCTGTCGATCGCGCCGCGCCCGCTGTCATCCGCCCGGCCTCCGTGGTTCGAGACAATAATCCCGTCAACTCCGTATTCGACGCAACGCTCTGCGTCTTCGGCGGTAACGATTCCTTTGACGAGCACCTTCATTTGCGTTTCCTGGCGCAGCTGTTCCAGGAAATCCCAGGTCAGTGCCATGCCACGACGATCTCTCTCGTCCGCTGCTATGCCCTCGAACATCGGTTTCTGGCGTGCCGCGACGCCGGATCCCTCATGACATACCGCGCAGTCCCTGGAATCAAGGCGAATCGCTCTTTGCAGCGTATGTCGTGCCGGCGCGGAACTCGTTGGCAAATCAACGGTTAATGCAACTGCCGGACAACCGGCGGCTTCTGCGCGGCGCAACATCTTGCGCACGCCCGGCCAGCCACCGAGCGTATACAACTGAAACCAGACTGGCGCGCCACGCGCCTCTGCCACTTGCTCGATCGGCGTCGAACTTACCGTCGACAGGATCTGCAGGTGGTTAAGCTTCTGCGCGGCGCGCGCAGTTGCAAGTTCACCATCGCTGTGAAACGCCTTCTGTGATCCTACCGGAGCAATAACAATAGGTGTCGGCCATTCCTCGCCGAAAATATTGACTCGCGTGTCTATCTGCCTGACGTTTACGAGCCGCGTTGAACGCAGGTAATAATTCTCGAACGCTTCCCGGTTAGCGCGCAGCGTCTTGTCGGCGTTAACTCCGGTCGCCATATAGCCATAATGTGCCGGCGGCAGCACTTCGCTTGCCGTCGCCTTGAGATCAAAAATGTCGATTGCCTGATCCGGGCTGGTAATGCGTTGGCCCGCTTCGGTAGATGCATGGGCAAATTCAAGTCCGGCCAGCGCGTTGCACAGCGGGCTGGCCGCCAGATACTTCAGAAAATCTCTGCGGTTGTTGTTGCACTGCTGAGTGGTCATCGCTGTCCCCTGTTATCTGTGCATGCGATGCATTTCTTCGACCGAGCCGGTAATTGGGCTGACACTGGTTTTTTTAGTTCTGCCAGCGGACTCTTTCACCGAATTTCCCTGTGTCCAATCATAGAACAACACGTCTTCCATTTCCGCTCTGGGAATATGTTTGCCAACTTGTGCTGTACGCAGGGCTGTCGAAAATCCTCGTGCATCAATTATTGCTCCTGATTGTGACTACCTGGATTCAGGCGCAGGGGGCTTTCAGCCGCAATAGCGGGCGCTCGGCAATTATTTCCACGGTGGCGAAGTCGCCGCGAATCTCGTAGCGCCCGTCCCCGGTTCGCCGAAGACCCGCAATGCGGCCCGCTGTCAGCGATTCGATCGCTTGCGCCACCTTGCCACGGCGGTCTTTCCCTGGTTCGGCGACTTGGGTGCATAGCGGAAATTCAATGACAGCCGGACGGAAGCACGCACCTTCGGACGGACGTGGTTCCTCGTAGAACGCATGCTCTGGCCGCAAGAACAGATCGAGGTCAATCAGCAGCGATTCTCCTTCTGTTTCCCAGGCCACGACGAACGACTGTTCCAGATCGACCGCGGCGAATTCCCGCAATTCGGTCCAGTTTGTAACATCATCACTCATTGCTGTGGCCGGGTTTCGCTCGTCATGACACGATCTCCGCTGTTACTTCCGATTTGACGGAGTTTGCGATGAAACACATCTCGTGTGCACGCTGGTGCATCTTTTCGATCTCCCCCCGATCGGGAATCCGCTCGCCGGAGTAAGTCGCGCTTGGCCGCAAAATCACTTTCGTTATTGCTCTCTTGCCCTCGGCGTTTTTTCCCAGGCGGCCGAT